>JAUWIR010000025.1 GCA_030605265.1 Pseudomonadota bacterium
CACTGATGACAAAAGATGGGATGAGAATAGTAGTGGAAATATCTTCCGGTTTCTGTGGTCGGGGTTGTTTGGCTATTTGAACGAAAAGGGCCAGATCTTTTTCCCTGGTTTGACGAAACATAAATTTTCTTAAAGGTTGAAGAGTTTTTTCCCAGGCTTCTTTTTGGGATATTTTTTTATTTAAGTAAGGTTGCAAAGCCTCAGTGTTAATTTGTTTTATAACCGGGGACATAACAAAAAAGGTTAAAAATAAGGATAGTCCAATTATTATTTGATTAGCCGGCAGCTGTTGTGTTCCTAAGGCCTGGCGAAAAAAAGATAGTACTACTACTATTCGAGTAAAAGAGGTAACCATTACTAGAATAGCCGGGGCCAGAGAAAGAATAGTCAGGAGGAATAAAATTTGTAAGGCTGTGCCGACATCTTCCGGTTGATTTGATTTATCCAAGGTGATATTAATTTTGGGGATTGTGGCCAGACCTTGAGCAAAACTAACTCGAGGTGCCTGGAGCAAGGAGAAAAGGAAGCAGAATAATCCCATATAGAATAAATATTTACTTTTCATATTTTTTTTAATCCTTTGAATCGATCTTCCAGGATATTGGCTATCGTAGTGGTAGTTTTTTTTGTTTGATCTTGTTGCTCTAAAGGTTGCTCATTTAATTTGCCTGCAAGTTGACCGGAAAAATTGCCGGAATTCCCTGATACTGTTTTAGTTGTTTTAAGAGTATCCTTTTGTGAGGGACTGAATTCCTTCAGAAGGGTAATTTGTTGTTGGGTAATCCCCAGAAGCAGATGTTGGTTCTCAACTTGAATGAAGGCAATAGATTTTTTAGGTCCCAAATGGCAGGTTTCTAAAAGGTGAATATATTTCTCGCCAAACAACTTGCTCTTTACTTGGTATTTTTTAAGAAGATAAGATGCCCCCAGAATAATCGTTAAGATTACCACCAGAGAAAAACTAGCCTTCAATAAATAAGAAATGAAATTATCGGATTTTGCAAATGAAGCTGAATCCGGTAGAGGGCTTTTGGCCAGTTTTTCCTGCAGTAAGTCCAATCCTTGAGTTTTCTGAAATTCTTTTTTTTCCTTTAAACCGGTATCCGTATAGGCCGCAGGCGCAATGATCGAAGTAAAAGTAACCATAATAAGGCCTGAAATGAAAATTTTCATAAAGTAGGAAAAAATTTTATTAAGGCAATTTTTTTTGTTGTTGACACTAAAAATAATAATTTTCATTTTAATTTTTCAATTCTTTCCATAATACTTAAAATTTCGACAAGTCGAATACCATATTTTTCATTGACCACCACCACTTCTCCCTTGGCAATCGGTTTTTGATTTACTAAAAATTCCAGGGAGCTTCCGGCCGGGTTAGTCAGTTCAATCACAGAACCTTGCCCTAATTTAAGGATATCCGCAATCCTCATGGTAGCGCGGCCTAAAACAATAGAGATTTCCAAAGGGATGTCCAAAATAAAATCCAAATTTCGGGGGATGTTATTGTTTCTATCAGGGAGTTTTTCCTCTTCTTGTCCTACATTGGGGAAGGTCTGCTCACCAGGTGTTTCAACGAAAGCTGAGGATGCCTCCTTTTCCGGGTTTGTTGGATCAGGCTTTTGAATTTTTGGATTTTGGGTAGTTTTTTCTGCCATTTATGGTTCCTTCCGTGTTAATGGGAAATGGGGTGGAGGGGATCTTGAGGGCATTGTTTCCCTTTAAAGACCCCGGATACCCTTTGAATTTTGGTGTTCCCTCTACATATATGTTCAATTCATCTCCTATATATTGATCTAATAGGATGGTGTCACCGATTTTCATGTTTAACAAGTCACGAACAGTAAGGGTCCTTTTTCCTAATTCAGCAGTGATATTTACATAAATCTGTTGTGTATATTCTTTGAGACTGTTTAACCATGAATAATTAATTTTAGGCTCATCATGGCTGACTGTACTGGTCAGTTTCTGTTTTATCGGCTCAAGAGTAGTGTAGGGGAGGGCCAGAGTGAGTACTCCGGTGGTCCCTTCAATTTTTGTTGAAAAATAGGTGACTACAAACATTTCATCATGGGAAACACTGGTAATGTACCGGCTGTCAAACTCAATTTCTCCCGGATAGATATTTACCGAGAGGATGATTTGCCATACCTCTTCTAAACAGGATACGGCTTCGCGAGTGACTTTGGTCATCAGATGTTGTTCAATGGCGCCAAATTCTTCCTTTTTAACTTCTTTTAAGGTCTCCCCCCGTCCTCCACATAAATAATCAATTACAGACATGGATAAATTAGTATCAAAAGCGATGAATGGAGATCCTGGTAGGGGGTCGATCTGCAATAAATTAATCCATGAGGGCACAGGAATTGATTTGGATAAATCTGCAAAATTAAGATGGTTATTAGAAATAATATCAATATCAACTACTTTTCTTAGCATGGTGGAGAGCGCTGCTCGAAATTTTCTTACAAATCGATTATTGATTATCTCTAGTCCCACCATTCTTGATGGAAGTGTTTTTCTGTCTGTAAGGTCAAATTCCGCCACAATTTTTTGAGCAGATGGATCTGCCAATCCTTCGGCTTCTACTTTCCCGTCAAAAACCGCTTCACTCAGGGCCTCTATTTCTTCTGAAGACAAAATTTCGTTCATCAGTAAAAAGTGATCTCCTTAAGTTTACTTAAATAAACTTGCCTTAATATCAGTTGCCGCCAAGAAAAACTTAGAGGGATGTAACTAAATTTGAAGAATGTATTTATTGAATAACAAAATCTGTAAAATAGACTTTTCGAATTTCTCCAATATTGAGAATATTATTAATACGAGTAATAATTTCATTTCGAAGGCGCAATTTTCCAGCAACATTAGCCACTGCCTCATAAGATTTGCTGGAAAACAAAACAAGAAGATTGTCCCTTATTTCATCCATTTTTTGATTTATTTCTTCTTGAACTTTTTCATCACTCAATTCTAATTTTATGTTGATTTTCAGGTAACGCCTGCCGGAATCATCAAGGAGATTAACAATAAAGGTCTTTAAATCAAAGATGGGGCCTGGTTGTTCTATAGTTTCTTTAGGTTTTTGTTTCTCTTGGACGGTTTTTTCATCTTTTTGGGAAAAAAATTGAAAGTAAGAAAAAATGCCGCCAAGGATAAGAACAATTAAGACACTGCCAAGAATGATTAAAAGTTTTTTACTCATGCCCCCCCCAGGTGATATATTTTCGAGCTATTTGAAAATTTTTTCTTTAAACTGAATAATTTGTTGGTTTTATAATAAACAGTTCAACATAATCTTCATTTTTATTCTTTCGTCCCTCTACCCGCAAGTTCCCATATCCGGCAAGACTGCATCTTACCGGTGCAATACCTCTATTGGTTAAAAATCGCAGGATACTTGCCGCTCTTTTAGTGGAGAGATCTATTCCACTTTCAGGTAACGGTTGATGACTATACCCATTAATGCGTATTGGATGAGGAAATTTTTTTAAAACTGCGGCAATTTTCTCTAATTTACTTTTCATTTTGGGACAAATTTTTACACTATTTTTTTGAAATACTATTTCTGAAGGAAAAAATATTTGAGCATATTTGTTATTGGCATAAATTTCTAATGTTTCAAAATTGTTATCTATAAGAGTATCTTCCTGCTTATCCGATTTCAGTAAAAGGGCCCTGATGACACTATCCTCAATTAAAGCTAACTCCTCTGTAGGAAGCGAGGAAATTGAAATGAATTTGGGTTTTCCAATGCTGGTAAATTTTCCTCTCCCTAAAGTGCCCAATGCTCCCTGGAGGGAACCCATATAGTAGCTAAATTCTAAATTATTCATGGAGGACATTGAAAATAATAAAACAAAAAAAGTAAGTATCAAGGTCAACAGATCGGAAAAGCTGATCATCCAGGCTTGAGTGTCGATTTCTTCACGTTTCTTTTCTTTTTTTCTCATTTTTTCCCTGAAAGGCCCCGCATTTTAAATAGAAAGCCGTGAATGTTTATATTTTCCGAGGACGGAGAACCTTCATTGTCCTCTTTTTTTACTAAGAGGATTTCCACTCTTCGATTGATGGCGCGATAATCAGGAGTTACATTAGCAAATATAGGATCGAATTCACCATATCCTGCCGCTTCCATGCGGGAGAGTGGGATCCCTTGTTTTAAAAAATATTGAAGTACATTTATGGCCCTGGCTGCGGAAAGTTCCCAATTGGATTCATATTCTGATGAAATGATGGGAATGTTATCAGTGTGCCCTTTGATAAGAACAGTACAGATAGATTTTTTTATTAATTCAGTGATTTTTCCTAATAAATTGAAACCTTCGTTCTTTAATTTTGCGCTTCCTTTAGTAAAGAAGGCTTGGTTTGAGAGATGAATGGCCAGACCTTCATTAGATTTTTTTATGGTGACAATTTTTTGCCATCCATGATTTGAAGAACTTCGGATCAGGTCAAAGACTGCTTCAGGGCTTATCCCTTGACTGGCTAAATCGTCCTCTGCATCAAGAATGGGCCGTGATTTAAGAAGGAGTTTGTTTCCTTCCTCCGGATGAAGTCCACCAGGTAGAATGCCAAGACTGCCAACAAAGGAACCTATGGCTAAGCGCTCTTTGCGATCATCTATTACTGACATGGAATTTAAAACAGCAAAAAAAGCAACAAGACAAAGGCTAAGAGCACACATCAGCACTACCGTGCTGTCTCCTTTTTCAGATAAGATATATGGTTTTAATAAATAACTTACTGTAGTCATGAAAAGCTCTTTTTAAGAGTATAATGAAAAAAGTAACAAGTAGTTTAAAAGAATTTTTATTTTATTCAATAGAAGAATAAGTAATTGTATTTTATTATGAGCAAAATTAATGCCAAATTCAAAGGAAAAGAGCTAAGGGTTGATGTGCAATAAAAACAATGGATTATCTTGTTGTGGATTTTTTATCCTAATTTCATGAGAGGAAATGTGTTAAAAAAAAGCCTTAATTTGGTGCAAAAGGAGAAAAGAATCAACTAAAGCTTGATTCCCTCATTTTTGGGGGGAGGAAAGCATGGAGCTTTTGCTCGATTATGCGGGGGTTGACACCGCCTGATATGGAAATAATTCCTTCAAGCATGATTTCACGGTATTGTATTTCAATGGAGCTTCGTTTTTTTAGTTTTCCACTTATGGGAAGAAACAGCATATTAGCCATGACTGCCCCATAAAAGGTTGTTAGAAGAGCAACGGCCATTCCGGGGCCAATTTTGCTCGGATCATTAAGGTTTTGCAACATTTGCACTAACCCGATCAAGGTCCCTATGAGTCCCATGGCTGGGGCAAAAGTGGCCATAGTGGCAAAAATGTCTGCTCCATGGGAATGACGCTCTTCAAGATATTCAATATCAGTGGATAAAATCCCTCTGATGGCTTCCGGTTCCATCCCGTCTACTAATGACTGGATACCCACTTTCATGAACTCGTCTTCAAGGCTTTTAGCCGCGGTTTGTAAAGCAAGAAGTCCCTCTTTTCTGGCTTGAGAGGCCATCTCGATAATTTTTTTTATCAAATCCTGTTGGTCGTGATTTTTTTGAAAGAAAGCATTCTTTACAACTCCAATAACTCCGAGTATGTCTTTTAGGGGATAATTAATCAGGGTTACTCCTATGGTCCCTCCAACAGTTATCATCGCTGAGGGAATATCAATAAAAATATTCATACTCCCCCCCATGAATATGGCGATAAATACTAATAGGAAGGCGGAGACGATGCCGGATAAGGTAGCAATATCCATGAATTAGTTCTCCAATTATCTTGCCTGGTTTATTTGGTCAGCTAATTCCTTATTACTTGCTAAGGTATTTTTTTCCATGATAAAGGAGGTAATTTTAGCCGCCAGTTTTGGGTCTATAAATCCCCACATTTTTCCCGCTTTTCTTTTTTCCATTCGTAAGATGATTTCTGCAGCAGTTGGTACATCAGTTTTAGCAATAATCGCACTAGCTTCTTCAGGGGGAGTTCCTTCAAAAATTTTCGATAATTTTTTAATACTTACTTCCTTTTGGTCCTCCAGTTGCTGAAGCTTCCTTTCGATTTCCTGCCTTAATGACTGGAATGCCTCAATTTGTTGTAAAATATCTTGTTTGACAATATTCAATCTTTCTACTTTTTGATCGATGAGACGGCTTTTTTGTGAGATTTCCTCTTCTTTTCTTTTTAGTGATTCCTGTAATTTTTGGATGCCTTCAAACACATCTGCTTGATTTTCTTCAACAGAGGTATTTTTCCCTTGTGTAAGCGCTGAATTATCTTGTGCCCAGGACACTTGATCGGTTTTAAAATTTCTCCGGAAAAAAAATAAAAAAGAAATAGTTAAAATAGTGATCCCTAAAAATATCTGTAGAAAAGATCGATTTTTAGGGTCACTTTTCTTTTTGAGTCGTTTCTTATTCATGAAATAGTCTTCTCCAATAAATTGTGCTGATTGATCGCTTTTTCATCAAGGGCTTTTTGTTCTTCTTTTAATTGTTCTTTATATAGTTTGCCAAGCGCCCTCTCTTTGTATTTTTCCATTATTTTTTTTTCCTTTGAAGCCTCTAATAATTGTAGTCGTTTTTCCTCAAGGATTGATTCAAGATCTTTAATGATTCCCTTTTGCTTCTCTTCTTCTTTATTCAAAGCATAGAGAAAATTTTTGGTGAAGTTCGATAACAGCAGCACTTATGTTTTCTCTTTGTTTTTTTTGAAGCAGTTGATAAAGGTCAGTAATTTTATTTTTAATTGAGACAAGTTTTTCATTCTCTTTTGCCCCTTTTTTTTTAAGTGCAAAAAATTCTAAGTGAATTTGTTCTTCAATGTTTTTACGGTATTCGAGAATAGTATGAAATCGGGACCCTTTCATAGGTAATAACCAGCTTTATCCGCAGTTTCTATTAATTTTATCGGCTAGAAAATATGTTTCCTCAGTTTTTAAAGAATGATTCGTCAACTCTTTTTTTCAAATAAATGATGAAGAGCTTTGATACTTTCAGCGAAGTCTACTCTTTCCTCAATACTCTGTTTTAAAAAAGCATTGATTTTGTCAATCATGGAAATCGCATGGTCTGTTTTTGGGTTATTCCCCTCTTTATAGGCCCCTATCTGAATTAAATCCTCAACTCGGGTGTAGGTTGCCACAATTTCCAGTAATTGGTTGGCATCCTTTTTCTGCTCGGAACAGGTTATATCTTGCATGACCCTGCTAATGCTCTGGAGGATATCGATGGCGGGAAAATGATTATGAGCGGCTAAATCTCTGGATAAGATAATATGCCCGTCCAGGATAGCCCTGGTTGCATCCGCTATAGGCTCATTCATATCATCTCCTTCTACAAGCACTGTATATAGTCCAGTAATACTGCCGCCACCCACAGTTCCCCCCACCCTCTCAAGTAAAGAAGGCAGATATGAAAAAACTGAAGGAGGATAGCCTCTGGTTGAGGGGGGCTCGCCTATGGATAAGCCTATTTCTCTTTGGGCCATGGCAAACCGAGTTAGAGAATCCATCATAAGCAGAACGTGGTTCCCTTGATTTCGGAAATATTCAGCATAGGCAGTTGCCACAAAAGCTCCGCGTCTTCTAAGAAGAGGGGGCTCATCAGAGGTTGCCACTACTAAAACAGATTTTTTTAGGCCCTCCTCCCCCAAATCTTTTTCAACAAACTCCTTCACCTCTCTGCCTCTTTCACCAACTAAGGCGATGATATTAATATCAGCTTTTGTATTCCGGGCAATTTGACCCAGGAGAGTGCTTTTACCAACACCACTGCCGGCAAATATGCCCATTTTTTGGCCTCTGCCAATTGAAAAAAGGCTATTTATCGACCTGATCCCTACATCTAACGGTTCAGCAATCCTTTCCCTTTGGAAGGGGCGAAGAGGTGTGGTATGAAAGAGGTATTCCTCCTTAAGGGGAAAATGTTCTTTCCCGTCTATTGGCTGACCAAGAGCATTGAGCACTCTGCCTAAAAGCTGCCGGCCAACTTTAATTTTGTCAGTAAAAGAAATAGGACGAATTATACTTCCGCGTTTTATGCCGTGAATTTGTCCTAAAGGCATGAGCAGCATGGCATCTTCTCGAAACCCAATAACTTCAGCCTTGATGGAATGATTGTCTGAGCAGACTATTTCACATATTCCTCCCAGGGGAAGATTGGCCCCAGACCCTTCTATTACTAAGCCGGTAATTTTTTTTACTTGACCAAACACTTTAATCAGGTTGATTTTTTCTAAAGAATCCAAGTACCTTTCCAAATTCATTTGGCCAGTACCTCTTTGCTTAGCTCTTGAATTTGATTTTCAATGGTTGCGTCAATATATCCAAGGTCCGTCCGAATGAAGCATCCCCCTTGCTCTAAGGTGAGATCAGCTTCCAGAGGGACTTCATTTATCTTGAAAGAAAGCTGCTTTGATTTGTCATTCAAGGTTTTTAAGAGCTCTAAATCAGAAGGATGCAATTTGATGCTTAAAATCTTGCATTGCCCAAAAGCTTTTAATCCTTCCCGTATATTTGCCAAAATGATTTGAGGATTTTGCCGGATTTCTGTGTGGATGATTTTTTTAGCTATGGCCAGACAAAAATGGAGGATTTCCTCTTCTTTTTTCTCCAAGACATCTTTTTGAATTTTTTCAAGGTTACAAGCGCCTTTTTCCAGGGCGGATTGGAGGAAACTAACCTTTTTTTTTAGCTCTTCTCCTGCTTTGGATTCCCCCTCTTGCCAACCCTCTTGATAAGCTTTCATTTTTATTTTTTGAGCTTCAGCTTTGGCCTCTGCTAAAATTCCTTGCGCTTCCCTGTGTGATTGTTCTTCTTCTTTTTTAATGTTTTCCATTTCTTGTGTAAGGTTTGAAGGAGTGTCCTCAGTTGGAGAAAGTCCCTCAAGATAGGAAGGGAAGCGAAAATCAGCCTCTTTATATGAAGCGGAGGGATTAAAGGTTGAGAGAGTTTTTTTATTCATGGGCTTAAATGAAGAATTTTTCATTAATTTTCCTTTTTTATACCAGCACGTCATTTCCTTTGCCGCCCTTTAAGACAATTTGACCCTCCTCCTCCAGGCGTCTGGCTACTTTGACGATATTTTGCTGGGCCTTCTCAACATCGTGTAATTTTACAGCCCCCATTGATTCAAGGTCTTCCATGGTCATTTGAGCTGCTCGCTCAGACATGCTGTTGAAAATGAGGTCCTTTATTTCTACACTGGCTGTCTTTAAGGCTAAAGTTAATTCATCTTTGGGGATTTCTTTAAGGAGGTTTTGCATATCTTTATTATTAATGCCGGCAAGATCTTCAAAAGTAAACATGAGCATGCGAATATTTTCAGATAGGGAATTGTCTATTTTTTCAATGCTTGACATAATCTGGTCCTCAGAAGTCCGGTCGATATGGTTCATAATTTCTGCAATTTTCGTAACCCCCCCAACCACTTGACTTTCTGATTCCTGAAGATTCATCAATTTGGATCGAAAGAATTCATTAATTTCCTGCATAACTCCGGGACGGATACGCTCTAAATTGCAGATTCGCAAAGCTACATCAGTTCGCAATTCCTCAGGCAGAGAAGAGAGGACTTCTGCTGCTTTATCAGGGCTGAGATTGGTGAGAACAAGGGCCACTATTTGAGGGTGTTCTCCTCGGATCAAATTAACTAAGGTTTCCGAGTCAAGGTCTTTGGCTGCTTTTAGACTGCCGGATTTTGACATCATAGGAGCTTGCAGTTTGCGTAATATTTCATTAGCTTTTTTTTCTCCCAAGGATTTAATTAATACATTATTAACGTATTCAGCCACTTCTTGGGGAAGAACATTTCTATAAGAAATCCTTTCCATGGTTTCCTGAATTACTGCCTGAATGTCCTCTAAAGAGGGAGTGTCCATATTAGCGATATATTGGCTGACAGTTTGAATTTCAGTTTCTTCAAGGCTTCGAAATACCTCTACCGCAACTTCCTCTCCTAAAGATAAAAAAAGAATCGCCGCTTTTTCAGAATTGGTTAAGTTACTCATGATTGGCTTCTCTCCTCTTGCAGCCATTCATGGGTAAGCTGGGCAATACGCTTTGGTTCTTGTTTGGCTATTTCCCGCATAGCATTTACTAATTGTTCAAGCTTTTTGCTCTCTTCACTATTGGCCGCTTTAATGGCTACTTCCAATTTATCGACTCTTTCCGGAAGATTTTCTTGAAGTCCGGCGATCATGGATTGATCTTCCACAAATTCCCCTGGTTCTCTATTTTCGAGTGGCAAGGATTTTTTGTCGGAAGAGGAAGGAGTAAATTGGTAAAGCCATTTTAATAGAGGTCGGAAAACCAACAGAAGGAGGATAAGCGCAAGGATTACTTTTGCCCCATATTTGGCGATACTAAGCCAAAATTGACGATTTTGTATCCCACCACTCATCTTCTCCTCGACCTTTTTATCAGCGCCTCCATAGAAGGGGATATTGACTACTTCGATCTGGTCTCCTCTGGTTTGATCGTATCCTACGGCTTTTTCTACAATTGTGCGGATACTTTTTATCTCTTCAGGGGTCCGAGGGACGTATTGTACCCCCTGATCGGTTTTTTCATAAATCCCGTCGATTAAAACAGCTATCGACAGACGGGTGATTTGCCCAGGTAATTGAATAACATGATTAGTCGCTTTTGTCAGTTCATAGTTGATGGTTTCATCGGATTTTTTATAGGTTGAATTATTTCCTCCTGCCGGGGTAACAGGGGTTTGCCCCTGAGATGACTCCTCAACTCTTTGCTCGGTTTTTATTACTGTTTGTTCAGGATCATATTTTTCTTCAGTGCTTTCTATCCGTTTCAAGTTTAAGGACACTGAGACCCTGGCGATAACCTTATTTTCCCCTAAAGCTTTTTCAAGAATACTGGTGACCTTTTTTTCCAGACTGTTTTCAATTTTGGCTTGATATTCCATTTTAACAGTCTGGAGGCGCTGATCAGAGAATAATTCCGGGTTTTCACTTAAAATACGTCCTTTATCGTCAATTACTCTTATATTTTCCGGGGAAAGGCCTTCCACGCTGCAAGAGACAAGGTGGACAATGCCGGTAATTTGATTTTGCCGAAGACGGGAACCGGGAGTAAGACCGATCACAACTGAGGCGGTAGTCGGCTGTTCCTTTTCTACAAACAGGCTTTTTTGAGGAATGGCCAGGTGCACCCTGGCCCACTCGATTTCCGCTATGCTGCCGATAGTGCGACCTAATTCTCCCTGCAGAGCTCTTTGATAATTGATCGTTTGCACAAATTCCGTAGTCCCCAGGTTGGTCTGATCAAAAATCTCAAAGCCGATATTTCCTTTTTGTAATATCTTGTCAGTTGCCAATTGCAAGCGGAGCTCGTAAACACGATCTTCCGGAACTAAAATAGTACTTCCCCCATTTTTCAGGAGGAAGGAAATTTTTTTTTCCTTTAATTGAGCTACAATAGCCCCGGCATCCTCCTGGGTGAGGCGGGAATAAAGGATCTGGTGGTTTGGTTTGCTCAACCAGGAGAATAAAAGAGTAATTCCGCCTATCAAGAAAACAATAACCAGGATGAGAGTAATCTTTCTGTTGAGAGGAAGATCTTTTAATGAATTGATAAAATGGGAGAAACTATCAAAAACAGTGGGCATAAGGTATTCCTTCTATTAAACTTGCATTCTCATCACTTCTTGATAGGCATCTAAAACTTTATTGCGAATTTTCATAAAAAGTTTCAAAGATATGTCCGCTTTTTCCCAGGTGATCATGACCTCATGTAAGTCAGTGTTTTTTTTAGTAACAAAATCCTGCATTATACGATCAGCATCTTTTTGAGCTTGATCCACTTTTTGAATTGAATCCTTGATAATATCACTGAAGGCGGGTCCTTCTCCTTCTTTTGCTTTAGGCGCAGCAGGTTTTGACAAGAGGATTGGCTTTAAGTCAAGAAGGCTTACTTTTTCCATTTTCTCCTCCTTCCCCCTTTTTTTAATACTGGTTTAAAGAGATACAAAAATCTTTAAAATCAGCAATAGACGCCCAGATAGGATCAGAATGGGAAGATTTTAATTTTTCTAATGAATCTGTAGCTTCAGAGGATTTTTTCTCTTTTTGGGAACAGTTGGCTATTTGAAAAAGTGCCCAGTCACGGTCATCCGGCTCTAAAGGTAACTTTTGTAACTCTTGGTAATGAACTAGCGCTTGCGCATAATTTTGATGCCGATAATGCAGATCGGCGATCTTTAAATGTCCTTGGGCTAATTCTTCTTTTTTTTGGGCAAAATTGATCGCTTTTTTAAAATATCTCATTGCCTCAGAGGTATTCTTTAATTTGTCTAAGGATTCTCCAATACTGAGCAATAGTTTTATATTAATGTCTTCAGATTCGGTTTTTTTAGCAGTTTTATAAGCTTCAACAGCTTTTTTAAAATTCTTTTCTTGAAAATGAATATCTCCTGTTATTTTTTGGACCTTAAAAACGAGGGTCCTATTAGCGTTGGTGTCTATTTTTTGTAAATACCCTAATGCTTTTTTATATTTCTGTTTATGGAAATGAATATGAGCAAGCTCAAAAAGAATCTGATTATTGAATTTGCTGTCGATAGTGGGAATAAACATTTTCTCATACATATCTTTTGCTTTTTCATCAAATCCTTTTTTCTGATAACTTTGGGCAATATTGAAAAAATAAGAGATATTTTTCGGTTTTTGCAGGAAGGAAGCTAAAAGGAGCTTATTTTTCTCATAGATCTTGATTACTGAAAAAAAATCCTCTTTCTCATAACAGTAGTTGAGGTAAGTTACTATGATCTCCTTGAGGGAAGAAAGGATACGGTGATATATTTTTTTTTCAAGGCCTTTTTTTAATATGCTTTTTAATAGAGTAATTGCTTCACGATATTTGCCGTTCTTTTGAAGATCCAGGGCTAATTTATATTCAGCCAGATGAGCTAGGCTTGGTTCAGTAGATTTTTTTTCAATTAAATTCTTATATGCAAGAATTGGTTTATGAAAAGCTGGGAAGCTATAATTTGGATCTTTAATCTTTTTGTTCGTTTCTGTAGAAAGATCAGCCATCCGAATGGTACTTACTTGTGCGCCGATTGTTTCAGGAAAGTTAGTGATGACTTTTTGATAGGTTTGGAGAGCTTCTTGTAATTTGCCTTGTTCTTTATAGATATCTCCACAAAAAGCCAGCGCCTGGCTGGTTAGTGTATTATTGGGGGAATTTTTTTCCAGGTTGGAAAATACCTTGAGGGCTTTTTCCAACAATCCCTCTCTGAAATAAAGGCAGCCGACATTAAAAGCTGTCTCAGGATTGGAGTTAATATAATCGGGCAATACTTTCATTCCCTCAAGATAATAGATACGAGCAGTGACCTCATCATTCAATTTCTTCAAACTATCTGCATACTTGAAAAGGGCTTTTTGCCCATAAATTGTTTTTGGAAACTCTAAGATCAGTTGTTTGAATACTTTACAGGATTTTTTTATTTCCCCCATATGCAAAAATATTTCCCCTTGCCTGAAGAGGATTTCCGAAAGCAAATGATGCTTTGGATATTGTTTCATAAATTGGCAATAAATAGCCTCAGCTTCGTAAAACAGGTTGTTCTTGTCATAAATATCACCAAGGAATAGATAACTTTTTGGGGTCTGCGGTGATTTAGGGTGATTAAAAATTAATTCTTCAAGGATTTTTTTGGCCTTTTCATCCCTTTTTTCAGTCAAAGCCCCCATGGCTTGTTCAAATAAATTTAAGGCCTCTGAATTGTCTTGAGGATAATTTTGGGCTTGGAAGGTAGCCCCGGCAGGACGAGCATACAGTAAAGATAAGTTTGCATACAGGAGAAAAAGGATATATAAGGAGAATAGTATTTTCCCCCCTTTATGATTACTATTATTGTATGATGCTTTCATGTTTTAATAATGCTTTTTTAAAAAGAATAATAGAAGAATGAAGATATTATTAAATGGTGTTATTTTTTAGTTTTAAAAATGTTCATTAGACAATAGTGCAAATTTTGTGCCTAGAAGTAATACGTATTGATTTCAATGTATTAACCTGGTGAGGTGTGAAAGGATAGGTCGATAATTGCCTCATTCTGTAGCAGAAGGACCTTTTTACTCGTAATTTAACTTATTAAAGAATTGGATTATTTGAGCTAAAGGAATTATTTTCAAATGAAGGAATAGATCTGAAAAAATTTTGGTGGCACTATTATCTTTTCGGAGTGGGTTGCCCGTATTTTTCTAGAAGCCTATGGAGAGTATTTCTGTGCACTTTGAGGATATCAGCCGCCTTGGTTTGGTTCCCATTGACCATCTTTAGAGTTTCCTGTATATAAATTTTTTCTATTTCATCCAGGGTCAATCCCAAATCAATAGAAATTTGCTTGGAGCCGGCTGTCTGATTCCTGATACTAACTGGTAAATGGTCCGGTAGTAAGACATATCCATTAGCCAAAACAATGGCATGTTGTATGGCATTTTCCAACTCCCTGATATTCCCTGGCCAGTTATATTGTAAAAGCATTTCTTTGGCTTCCGGTGAAATGAAAGAGACTTTTTTCTTAACAAGTTCACTGTATCGGGCAATGAAATGGCTGATCAGGTCGGGGAGGTCTTCTTTTCTTTCCTGCAAACTTGGTAATGTTATTGGTAGAACATCCAGCCGAAAAAATAAATCCTCTCGAAAATGACCCTCTTGTACAGCTTTTCGTAAATCTTTATTAGTAGCTGCAATTAAGCGAACATTTGCATGAATCTCCTCCTCGCCTCCGAGCCTGTTAAAGGTTTTGCTTTGCATTACTCGCAGGATTTTGGCCTGAAGGTTAAAACTCATATCCCCTATTTCATCTAAAAAAAGAGTGCCGCCGTTAGCTAATTCGAATTTCCCTTTTCTTTCTTTATGGGCGTCAGTAAAACTTCCTTTTTCATGCCCAAATAGTTCCGCTTCTAAAAGGGTATCAGGAATTGCCGCGCAGTTGACAGTTATGAAGGGTTCATTTGCTCTTGGCCCGTTAAAGTGAAGAAGTCTGGCTATCAGGTCTTTGCCTGTCCCACTTTTCCCCTGGATTAATACGGTGCCTTCCATATTTATTACGCGGGCGATAAGACGATAAATTTCTTGTATTTTTTTGCCTCGGCCAATAATTGGCACTGATTGAGGGCGCGAAGGGACTGCAGGAGCGCTTTTTTTAGATCTTTTATTTTTCTTTAGGTAGTCCTTGTCTATCAGGGCCTGTTCAATAACATTTTTGATTTCAGGTAAACGAAAGGGCTTGGTAATATATTCATAACAGCCAAATTTTTGCGCATCAATAGCCGTTTCACATGTTCCATATCCGGTGATAATGATAACTGCAAGTTGAGGCTTTATTTTTTTAATTTCTTTAAGTGTCTGTAAACCATCAAGACCCGGCATGTTAATATCAAGGAGTACAATATCTAATTCCTCTTGGGTTATTTTTTTGAGGGCATCATCTCCGCTAAAGGCGCTGATGATTCGATAGGATTTATTGTCTAGGTATTCATAGAAGATATCGTGGATGTATTTCTCATCATCTACGAGAAGTAGGTTTCTTTTAGGCATAAAAATTTCCAGACAAAATGTGTTAATTTATTTTAGAAGTATCAGATGTTTTCTGACAAAGTTGACGAACCATTTTTTTGGTATCAGGAGGTAATTCAATAAATTGAACACCAATTTTCGTATTATTGCTAATCTTTTGAATTCTTTTTATTAAAGAATGAATTTTGACTTCATTGATTTCAGTATTGGGAAGAGTAAAAGAAAGAGTAATAGTCGTATCAATACCGAAATCAGGACAATCCTGGTTTTGAATTTCTAATAAGCACCCTCCAATGCTTAAATCCAAAATAATCCCGTCTATTCTGGAAGAGGCCCCTTCTTCCCCCGGGGAAAGTTCAATCACAACAGGAATATCGGTTTCCATCCTTTCATGTTTTCTTAGGCCTATCTTTTCTATTTTCTGGGGGTAGGAAAGATAGACAAGGGGGAGATTATGATCATTAACATTTTTGATGACCTTTGCTTCGAACCCGTAAGCGTTTCCATAAAGGATATATCTTACGATACAATCACACCCGCAAGTTAAATTAATGTATGCTCCATTTAAAAGCGGCATATCGATAATGATGACCCCGTTGGGTTTCCAGCCTACTATTGAAGATTTGTAGCGGATATTTTTATTACCCCCTTTAGCCTCCAGAAAAAGTACCAGCCCAACATCTAAAAATTTTTCTTCAGTTTGTTCGGTCCCTGTCATCTTTCTTTAAACGATTAAATGAGG
>JAUWIR010000526.1 GCA_030605265.1 Pseudomonadota bacterium
CTCGATGGGAGGGGTTAGGGGAGGGTGATGCTTTATTTCACCCCCACCCGGCCTCCCCCATCAAGGGGGAGGAGTTGAGGAGACTGAATGAATACTAAGTAGGAGTAAGACGATTATGAGAAAAAAATTTAAAAATTATACGCTACACCTATAAAACAATACCCCTCATTCTTTTGGGGAGATGAAAATGAAGAAGGGGCGTTACTATCATTAGCCTGCTCATTAGCCTGATCATCATCATTATCGTTTTGATTTGTAATAAAGAAATTATCGTCTTGAGTAATGAAGACTACTTTTTGAGGGAGTAAATTAGTAGAAATCTTTTCGTCTATAGAATGATCATCAGAATTGATAATCACCACTTCAGCTTCTGTTACAGTAGCATTACACACCCACAGCATTTCATTTTTATCTCCATATATGCCGGCTTCCAAGCCGGAGATATTCTTATTATTCAGATAGTCATTTACTATTCCCTTGACTTCTCCAGTTGATGGGTTGAAGGAATAAAGTGCATATCCCCCCATCCTGCATAACCGACAAAATAACCTTTTATTGGTGAAAGAATAGCCATCCCTGAAATATTGCCATAAGGATGGTCAGTATCATTTCCATCATCAAGAAGAAGAGCAGACTCATAGGTAGAGGGATTGACAGTAACAATTCCTCCGGAATAGTCTGCCGGTCCGGAAAACTCAAATCGGCCGGCGCCTTGTACATATATAGTGTTATTTATCTCCAGGTATTGAATGGCCCCGGGGTTTTTAATCGGCAGAGGTATACCTGAAAGACCATCATTATTCGCTATTTTGGTATCAATTTCAGTATCCGTGGCCAGGTCGTATACTGCCAGGTATGGTGTGTCGGGAATCCAGCTATTATCCTGATCAAGTCGTTGGAGGAGAATGAAAAATTTCCCGCCTACAATTACTCCATTGGTCATCTCAGGACTTATGCCGTCATCGTTATAAGAATGAAGATCAAGTTCGCCGGTTTTAAATTCAGCTTCACTATTTGCCGAAGGATTAATAATCCAGGCAATGGGTGTATTATTTCTGAGGAGATAAGCTTTTTCATCTGATGCAAAAATAATAGTATGAGGATTAGTTGAGGATACAGTATCATTTTCATCCTTAGTGGAATATTGCCAGATAGGGGTATCAGGATCATTAATAGAAAATTTAGTGATATTGTCGGCATTAAACCGTTCAATTCGATAGAAACAGCTCCCATAAGTTACAACAGTTAGGTCTGAGCAAGAGGTTGGTAATAAATTGTTTTTACAATAACGAGGTCCGCCTACAGGATCAACGGAAATAATTGAATGAGTGCCGCTATCCCAGCTTGCTGAAGAGCAAACAACAACAGCGGTTTGAATTATTTCCGAGCACAATGAAATAGGAGAATGGAATAAAAAATGAGCAGTGCAAAGTATTATTAATACTATCAAGGAGTTTCTTGACATTACGCTTTCTCCTCTTACAATGAATTTATGGTAATCATTCAGACCCCTCACCCCAACCCTCTCCCCAGCAGGGAGAGGGAGCTAAAAAGGTAAGGCTTAAGGCAGGGGGACTGAACGGTTACAATTTATGTGTAGTTAATCCTCAAATTCATTTGAAATAGGTTATGAGTTATAGTAACCACCTAATCTAACAATTCAGAAATTAATTTTGAGAGAACCATAGAAGGACCTGCCGGGCAAAGGATATCCATTAAAATCTTCATAGTGCGCATCTTTAAGATTTTTGGCTTCAAAGGTCAAGAGCATTGAATGAAAAAGAAAAGAGAGCCCGGCATTTATTTCTCTTTTATTTCCTGCTTTTAGAAAATTGTCCTCAGAATAGTACATGCCCTCCTCGACAACTTCTTCACAATATAACTTAAGCCCCTTAAAAATGAATTCGATTTTCCCCATATAGGAATTTTCAAATATACCAGGCAGTTTTTTCCCATAGGATGCGGAAACTTGAGAAAGATTTTTGGTTTCCTGTTTCGTATAATTACCAATAAAGCGAAAATTTTTCAGAAAATGCATCTTGATTTCCGCCTCAATCCCATGAATTTTAGCTTTGGAGATATTTACTGCTCTGCCAACTCCCTGAGCATCGTATACAAAGGTGATAAGATCATCCACATCTTGTTTAAAATAGGCTGCAGTAAAAGAAAAAAGGTTTACCGGATAATTTTGTTTTGTATGATGAATTTCAAATCCTGCATCAAAATTGGTGCCTTTTTCTTCCTGCAACTCCTCATTTCCAATGAAAAAACCACGATCACCAAATAATTCAAAAAAGGAGGGCTCCCGACAATACCGACCAATGTTTGTCTTAAAGGTTGCCCATTCAAGGGGAACATATTTTATCCCCAAGTGAGGACTGAAATATGTTTTGTCTCTTGATTTTCTTTCTAACTGCTTTGTTTCAGCATTTATATCCTCCTTCAATTCGTCTTTAATAAAGGTATAGCGGAGGGTGGGAATGAAGTACAGAGAATCTTGAAACAGCCCGTAATTTTTCTGAAGTCCTAAGGCATAGAGAATTCGTGCGCAATGAAAAGGATTTTTCTTTTTCAGGAGATCTTCAGAATTATATATTTCTCTTTGTAAATCCAGCTTAAAATTTGCCGGATGAGAAGTATTAAAAAATTCAAGGAAAAAAGAGCCTTCCAAGCGTTCAGTTGTATATTCATTATGCTGAGATCCTAATCCGATATGGCCTTGTCTATCATCATATTCTTCCTTTTTCTGAGAGTAATTGATAGTGGTGAAACTGTTCAGGGTATAACGGCCAATATTATCTATCGTAAGTTTTAGAGTAGAGATATTTCTTTCGGTAGTAAGGGATGTTTGAGTATTCTTATTATTGTCCCAGCTAGGAAATCCTTGTTTTTTGGCAAACCGATTATTTGCCAAATCAACTCTTACATCAGTGGTTAAATCGAACCCGAATTTCGCCAGAAGATTTTTTTGCTCCATTTGAGCATTGTTTCTCCTCTCCTCCTTGTCATCATCTTCATTCCAGAAGGTCCCATTATTATTGAGAAAGGTAAAATCATTATCACTTGCCAAATAATCGACACAGATTAAATAATCCCCTCTTCCGGGCTTATGATTGAGGAACCCGGCAATTTTTCTGCTGTTAAATGATCCATAGCCGGTAGTAATACTTGCTTTCAAACCTCTTTTTGACCTCATAGTTCTAATATTCACGGCGCCGCCAATGGAAGCCTTGCTAAAATGAATAGGCGTCATGCCACGGAAAATTTCTATGGCATCAATATCTGAAATAGAAATATTACTGAGGTCTACTCCACCACCGGAAGCATCATTGAGGAGGATACCATCTAAAAACACCATAACTTGTTGACTGGAGCAGCCTCGCAAAGATATGGTTGAAAAACTTCCTAATCCGCCGGATTGTCGCACTTGAACTCCGGCATTCTTTTCAATTACTTCAGAGAGGTCTTCCATTTTTCCTTCAAAGGTGTCATGGGTTATCAGGGAATAAAAAGCAGGTGTTTGATCTATCTCAAATTAGACAGATAGAATACATAACCCTTTATAAATCAATGAATTAATTTTTTAGTTTCTTCACCATAAAATGTATTACCCCTTTAGTTTCAATAACTTTGCATTCATTTTTAAATAGTTAAA
>JAUWIR010000168.1 GCA_030605265.1 Pseudomonadota bacterium
AACATGTCTTCGTTTTGGATAAATATGATAAAGCAAGCATATGTTAATAATGAATGAGCCAAAAAGGATATACACAAATTTAGCATGAAAAAAATTCAAAAAAATAGTACAGATTTAACACCCTAGTAAGTATCTGCCCTTTTCAGTACAATCCTAGACAAAAGGCATTGAAAGTCTTTCCGGAAATTGAGGTAAAAATAAGCTTCACCGGCAAAGAAATTACCAATAAACAACGGCTTTCATCTCCTGTTTTCCAAAAATTTCAAAAAGGGGTAGTTATAAATTCCAATATCATTGAAGCAGGTACTTCAGCTGTTTTGAATTTAAAAGATAATGAACAAACCGGCGCTGATTATCTTATTATTACCGCCCCGGAATTTGAGACGCAAGCTAATGCACTTGGTAGTTGGAAGCAAACAAAGGGTTTAACAACCTTGGTAGTCACAACAGCAGAAACAGGCGTCACCACTGAGAACATTAAGAATTTTATTCAAAATGCTTACTATACCTGGACGCCGGCGCCCACCTATCTTTTACTTCTTGGTGATGTTGAAGACATCCCCACCAATTACGAAACAGTCCATCCTCTGGCATGCTCCGATACAGGTTGTATTTATGACGAGGAGCATCGCATAGGCACGGATTTATACTATTCAACACTGGAAGGCGACGATGTTATGCCAGATATATTGTTAGGGCGTATATCAGTTGATACTGTCACTGAAGCAGAAACAGTTATTCAAAAAATTATTCATTATGAACAAAATCCCCCCTCCCTTGAATCCTTTTATTCCAAGGTAATAGTTGCAGGAAGTTTTGAAGATAATATTACCATTAATAATCAAAATGGTTCGGATGGTTATGAAGATTTGCCCTTTATACAAATTTGTGAAGAGGTGCGAGATCATCTTATAGAAACCGGATATCATACTGAAAGAATTTATTATGCAAAAAAATCTGTAAATCCGAGGTATTATTCAAACGAAAGACCTCTTCCAGAAGATTTACTTAAGGCAAACGGCTTTGCCTGGGCCGGCGTTTCACAAGATATTATCACCTCTATTAATAACGGCGTCTTTCTTGCCTTTTATCTTGGCCATGGTCTGGATCGCAATAATCCAAAAAGTAGTCACGCCGGTTGGTATAAACCCGCATTTAATGAAAATCATATACCTGAATTAACCAATGGGGAATTATTGCCTCTAGTTTTAAGCTTAACCTGTGAAAACGGGTGGTTTGACGGTGAAACAGATGATTACGCATCCAGGAGCTATGAGTGTTTTGCAGAACTTTTGTTGTGTAAGGAAAATGGTGGAGCAGTAGGAGTAGTTGCTTCCTCCCGGATTTCCTATGGTGGATATACTGATTATTTAGCCAAAGGGATAATTGATTATATTTGGCCGGATTTTCTTCCTGAAGTTGATAATGATCCGGTGCAGGAGGCTGATTTAGGCCGGATGCTACTTCATGGGAAGCTTTCCATGGATGAGTTATGGGGAGATGAGGAATTGCGTCAAGAGCATTATGAGTTATTTAATATCCAGGGTGATCCAAGCCTTACTTTCATGCCCTGGAAGATTCATGTTTATCCCGGACAGAGTATTCAATCAGCAATTGATACAGCCTTTGATGGGCAAGAGATTATTGTGCACCCCGGAACTTATATAGAAAATATTAATCTATCCGGCAGGTCTTTAATCCTTAGAAACGAAGACCCCAGTAACCCTGATTTAACAGCTTCCACCATTATAGACTGCAATCAGGTTGGTAGTGTAATTACCTTTCAAAACGGAGATGCTTCTGAATTGATTGGTTTTACCTTACAAAACGGAAAAGGCGATTTTGGAGGCGGAATTTATTGTGATCAATCCTCGCCTACTATTAGTAAATGTATATTAATCAATAATTCGGCAAACCATCATGGAGGCGGAATTAGTTGTTCCTCCTCCTCGCTGAACATAAGCAATTGCATCATCACCAAAAATACGGCCATAGAGGGCGGCGGCGGAATTTATGGCCACTCTTCCTCTATGGATATCAGCAGCTGCACTATCAGCCAAAATTCTGCAAATTATGGCGGGGGAATTAGTTGTTTTTCCTCCTCCTCCCTTATCATAATCAACTGCATCATCAGTAGGAATGAGGCTGATAATTATGGAGGAGGGATATATTCTCACTCTTCCTCGCCGAGTATAAACAGTTGCACAATCAGCCGGAATACGGCTGATTGTGGTGGTGGAATTTATGGCGATTCCTCTGAGGCAATTATTAAAAACAGCATTATTTGGAAAAACGCACCTGAGGAAATATATGGCGACACTCCCATAATTAGTTTCTCCTGTATGCAGGATAGCAATACTGAATCGGGCAATATTGCGGCTAATCCCTTATTTATTGATCCGAATGGTGATAATTTTCATCTGCAGACAGGTTCCCCCTGTATTGATGCAGGAACAAATGAAAATGCCCCTTCGGAAGACAAAGACGGTATCTCAAGGCCCCGGGATGGGAATGGGGATAGTATAGCCGTAGGTGATATGGGCGCCTATGAGGCCTATGAACACCGCAATGAGTGCCCAAGCTACGATTGCGGAACGTTTGTCCCTAATTTAAATTATACAATTCATTCCGGGTTCTTTAATCCGGGTAAGGGCCGCATCTATCGGTTCAATCTGACGGAAAATGTCCCCTATATCTTTACAACCTGTACGGGAGGGGGAAGTTATTCATCTGCTACATCTTTTCGATTGTACAATAGCTCCTGTGATCAAGTAGCCGGTGATAATAATTCTTGTGGCCCCGGCTCCCACCTTGAATACATTCCTATTGAGAGCGGTTATTATTATCTGAAAATATACAATAAAAAAGATAATGATGATGATCCTGAAAATTTTACTTTAGCTTACAAGGAAGATAGTTATTCCATCAAAATAGAAGGTCCGGCTGAAGTACCGGAAACCTCAACCCGGGACTATAATTGTCGAATCATTTACTCTAATGGGAGCAGCAGGCCTATAGAGCCCGCATGGACAGTTGATTGCCCTTCCAATGCTCAGATTTCAGCCACAGGATCATTAACCACCTATGAAACTTCCTCCAGCCTGAATTGTCAGATTGCAGCTGAATATTCCTTGGGTGGTCGTTGTGTATCAGATACATTCAGCTTAACTATTCTACCTAAATATACGGTAACGATTTTTTCAACAAACGGTGGATCAGTGATTAATCCTGGTGAAGGAGTATTTATATACCCCATTAATCAGGCGGTGTCCTTGGAAGCCGAGGCTGATAGTGGATATTATCTTAACGAATGGATAGGGACTTGTATTGATGCAGGAATGGTAGATGACCCTAATGAAGCTGAGACAACTATTTCATTGACGGGGGATTGTGAGCTTGTGGCCGATTTTGAGCCCTTGCCTACTGTTTATGTGCCGGATGACTATGCCACTATCCAGGCAGCCATTGATGATTCTCGCGATGGATGGATAATTATTGTCCGACCGGGGACCTATTTTGAAAACATCAACTTTTTAGGTAAAGCCGTTACTTTAAAAAGCACAGATCCTGATGATTCGCAGGTAACTGCCTCAACTATTATCGATGGCCAACAGGCAGGCAGTGTAGTAACTTTTGCAAATAATGAAGATTCAACCTGTGTATTAAAGGGAATGACCATCTATAATGGCAACTCTTCCTATGGCGGCGGAATTTTTTGTTCTAACACTTCGCCCAGTATAAGCAACTGCATCATCAGAGGGAATACGGCGGAGAAAGGCGGTGGTATTTATTGCTCTAACTCCTCACCGAACATAAACAACTGCACTATCGGCCAAAATTTCGCAGATTATGGTGGTGGTATTTGCCATTCCTTAACAATCTATGTCCCTGACTACATTTACCACTACACCATCAAAAACTGTACTTTCAGCGAGAATAGGGCTAATTTTGATGGGGGTGGGATTTTTTGCGATTCCTACATATCCTTATCCTCATTTCACCCTTACCTTTTCCATATTATGTTCAATTATACCCTCCTTAACTGCTCTATCATCAAGAATACAGCTGAATTGAAGGGTGGGGGGATTTTTTGCTCTGCCCCTTCCAATTTCTTCCCCTATGATTCTTACATTTCTAAAAACTGCACTATCCTCAACTGTACCTTCAGCGAGAACAGGGCTGGTAATAATGGCGGCGGTATTTATGGCGATCCCGGGTTTTCACTAAAGATTACCAATAGTATCCTTTGGGAAAATTTACCTAATGAACTGCATGCTGACGCCCCCTTAAATCCCTTAAATCCCTTAAATCCCTTAATTAGCTACTCTTGTATTACAGGAGATTATGGTGACCCTCTAACGACCCACAATATTGATGCTGATCCATTATTCCTTAACCCCAACAATGATAGCTACCATCTTTCCCCAAATTCCCCCTGTATTGACACAGGAAACTCTGCGGCAAAAAATCTTTCTGAAAAAGACCGGGAGGGCCATCCAAGAAAATTCAATGGAATACCCGATATGGGGGCGTATGAATATTTTCTATATTTCACAGTATATCCTATATTATACACAGTATATCCCGGCCTAAATATACCGCCCGGGTTGGAGGACAGTTGGACCCATGCTTCTGATATTTGGAATTTTCTGATCAATCGAAATATTACCCCATTGAACATTCAACTCTATCAGCCTGAATCATCAACATGGCTTTCCTATGCAGGACCCACCTGGCTGGATTTTCCTCTTGTTTCGGGAAGAGGATGGCTTTTATATGCAGTGCAAAATGAGCCTGTCACCATAAGTTTTTCTTATCCTCCAACTGATTTCTCCTCTCAACTTTACCCGGGGCGTAATTTCATCAGCTCTTATTATCTCAATAATCTCCATGGACTATCAGTAGGAAAAGAATACAAATGGCCTAAATTCGGGTTTGATCTGCTTGAGGAAAAATCAGGCAAACAAGGGACCTGTGTGATTACCCACAACGGCAAAAAAGGAAAATGGGGGGCAGTTTATCCCTTTTTTGGAAAAGCCGCAGGCTCTATGCAAGATATAAAAAATAAGGGGTATGGTATCTATTGCAAAGAGTAAAGATTTATACCTGACATTTTTTATTGGCCGACGAGTTTCAGCACTATTTTTCAATAGATTAATCAAGGGTTTAAAAAAATACTTATTTCCCTTTGCTCTCAAGCATTGGAGGTTTTCCCCGAGCATCCTTATTGTTTTCATTCAATCGCTGATTTTTTTTCTTACAGGGGATTATGTATGGTGGGAAGACGATTATGAGCTGGCCCTGGATTTTTTCTCAAGACTAAAGGTAAATATAGGAATCTGGGCTGTAATGGGAGATTATGATTACAGCATCTCCAGAAAGTGTTGTCTTTTTTGTCATGAGAAGGAAAGTGGAAGCTTGGCGAAAAACATAAAGTTCAGTTTTCGAGAAATAAAATGGAACTGGTAAGCCCGCCAGAGGGATCTTTCCGGCCCGGGGGGCTAAAGGACTGTAGAGCGTTCGTTTTTCCTATAGATTTTATCCCAGTAGCCAGCGCCACAAAGGGACATAGGCGATTTTCTTTCCCTTAACGTTTTCGACGCAGTTATGTTCTTCTGTAATAATTGTCGCTTCCTCTTTCTTTAATTCATCCATCGCTTTAATAAGGCTTCGGATCTCTCTGTCCTTTGTTTTCGGATTACTGACATTCCAGCAGACCTGTATCAGCTCGCTGATCTTTTGCCCTTTCTTAATAACAAAGTCGACTTCACGATGATGCACATCCTTCCAATAATAAAGCTCTATTTCAGGTTGTTGCGCCTGACGTCGCTGTAATTCCAGGAAGACAATGTTTTCGACAAGTTTGTCGATATTTTCGGAAAAACGAAAACCGATGGTATTACAAAGGCCTGTATCAATGGCATATACTTTTCGTGGACTTTTTTCCTGTTCTTTGACTGTAAACGAAAATCGCTTCAGGAAGAAAACAAGATAAACATCTTCAAAATAGCTTGAAAACTTTTCAACCGTGCTTGCCGTTAATTCAAGAAATTTTTCTGTTGAAGAAAAAGTCGTCAAATTACCGGCATTTTTCAGATAGTATTTAGTTAATGATTTCATCTCCTCTGATTTTCTTACCTTAAATCGCCGCAGCAAATCTTTTGTCACTAAATCTCCAAAGTAGCTTAGAAGAATCTCCTTCTTTTGTTCAGATAAAACCACTTCGGGAAAAGACCCAAATTCTATATAGCGGCGCAATAATCCTTTAATGTCTGTTTCAAGGGTGACCAGATCAAGTTTGTCTGTTTTTGTGATACCATTAAACTCAAGAAATTCTCTAAACGATAAGGGAAAAACCGACAGGTCCAAATGCCTTCCCGTCAAAAGCGTTCCCAATTCCCTACTTAATAATTTCGCGTTTGATCCTGAAATAATTAGTTTGGCTTTTTTCAATTCATGCATCATGCGCACCCATTTTTCCCATCCTTCCACCTCCTGCACCTCATCCATAAATATAGTGATCTCTCCTTTAGGGGACAGGAATTCTTTATAGGTGGAAAAAATTTGATCCATGAGTTTTGTATCAAGGGAGGTAAACCGAGGATCTTCGAAATTGACAAAGAGCAGGTTTTCTTTTTTAATGCCTTCGTTCATCAGGACCGAACACATCTGGCGCATCAAATAAGATTTTCCTGCCCTGCGTGGACCGGTTACAGTGATTACCTGGTTGCTGGTGGAAAGATATTTAAAGCGCTCGATATAGGTTATTCTCACAATGCCGGTATCTAAATCCTGTCGCCAGAAATTCCAGTCATTAAGAATTGAAAAAAGCTCATTTTTATCCATCTAATATCTTTCTATTAGTCAAAATTTATAAATTTTATATATTAGATTGTATCGACACCTTTGTTATATGTCAAGGAAAATGGGTTCCGCTTCCGAGGGATCAAAATAGGAAATAATCTTGACGATTTAAAGTTGTACGGGACTTTTGGGAAGTATCAGCTACATAGGCAATCTGACGGAATTTCTTCCCCTTCTTCGTCTATGCGAGGAAATCCACGTGGGAAAACAGTCTACCTTTGGTTTGGGACAAATTGCCTTAAAGGTTGATCAGGGGTAATTTACAATCCTACCTAGCCGGGAGATTACTTATGACTGTGCTCAAAGTTTTCGGTATAGACCGAATTTATTCAAAAAAAATAATTATCGCCGCCATCGGTACGATCATCTGGTGCGGTGTGGCTACCAATGGCCTCTTTGAGTTATGGAAGCTTTTTCCTACCCTGTTTATAAAGGGGCCTCTTGTACCGGACTGGCCGCGCATTATGCTGTATTCCTTTCCTTTTCTCACCTTTTGTATCTGGATTACCTTGATTTGATTTACCTGAAATTTAAACCATTGGTAAACCAGCGTCCCATTAGCCGGATAAATCCTCAATACATAAGCCCGCACAGCGGTATTGTTGTCTCCTTAAGTAAACCAAGTAAGCCGCCGGAAAAGATCATTGACATGATTCAAGACACTGAAAAAACCAATATCAGTACCTTATTTAATGAGCGAAGCATCGGCCAAATATTCAAAGGTGTTTATCACCATAAGGAGACCCTTCGCTATGTATGGCCAATCACAACAAAGGATAGCCAAACTTATCGAGAGTGCCTCAAAGAATTTCTCGATAAATTCATTCCTTCAGCCAGGCTTTGTGACCAGGATGGCCCCCATAACAATTGTTGCCTTAGTGGAATTGGTGATCTAGAAATGATTGAGCAGACAAAGGCCCTGCTCTCAAACATCTACTCAAAAGAAAATTTAAGTAGGCTGGGAGTAAAAAGTGCCGACATCATTGTGGATATCTCAGGAGGCACCAAATCAATCACCATCGGCCTAATCTTTGGGGCCCTGGATTCAACCATAGATATTCAATACGTAGAGCAGCAGAGCGGTAAATATGAGATCATTCCGCTTTTGATCACCCCGCAGATAATCTTGGATAAAACTGCCGGACATATGTTAGAGCTTTATTCGCAAATAAAGAAAAAATATTAAAAATTCCTTGACAAAGATTATTATTATGGAGCAAGATAAAGCACCTTTTTTACTAATAATGAAACCCTTTTGGGCAAAACGGGCATAGGTGTATATCTAAGGATATAGATATTTCTCAAAAAACTAAAAAAATCAATACATTTTAGGCATAGTAAATCTAAAAAAAATTAATAAATTAGAAAATTGATTTAAAAGTG
>JAUWIR010000511.1 GCA_030605265.1 Pseudomonadota bacterium
AAAATAAAGGGCTTCCGGTAAATAAAAAAAATATTCAGGATCTGTTTCTGTACTATGGACTTGAAAAAAAAACTCTGGATTCATCTTCGTGAAAACTTTACACAACCTAGTCAATAAGACTATTGGAGCTATGTCTGCCGCCTGCCTGTTTCCTAATGAGACCGTTGATAGGAATTTGCTTTTGAGAGGGGGGATAACTAAAGGGCGGGTTGGCTGAAGAAGTTAACAAATTATACTGGTAAATTATAACTCAATTTTCACATTTAAAAAAAAATGGGTTTTTCGTATGACAAGTATCTTTTAGAGCAGCAAAGAATAGAGGTGAAATGATAGGATTAGAAAATTTTGAGAAAATGGCGTAGACTACCGCCTTCACTGGAAAATGGGCAATTCCAGCCTCTTTAATTTATCTGAATGCAGGGTCCTTCGTAGGCAGGCCAGTCATCGAGAATAGGTTCATAGACAATTTCAATGACTGATTCATTTTTAGATACGGCAGGAGGGGAACGAGAAGATTTTTGGTTACATAAGCCAAGATGTTCAAGTATTTTATATATAATCGAGGGATCAGTAATAAAGCTCACTAACTTCATTGGCCCGGAGCAACGCGGACAGCACAAAGGTTATGTTGCCAGATTTTTTTAATGCATTCGCGCCAGGTTTTGGAGGGGACCTGAGGTGGCTGGTAATCGGCAACGTCAATAATCTCAATATCTTCCTTTTTCAATTCAGGTTCATCTCCCGGTCTTTGTAAACCTTCTTTTCTTCTTATCCCTCGCTGTTTGTTTGAGTACCAACCATAATAGCGGACCATCTGAAATGATTTTTCCGGTATATGTTGGCAAATAGCTGCAATAAAAACATTGGCCTGAAAAATTTTTTCCAAGGGTTTCAGGTCCACCTTCGGCATCACATAAAAGGTCCCTGATTTTCTGAAAAGACCATCGCTGACCATTGCATGAAGGTGAGGATGAAATTTTTCCGGATAATCACCAAAGGTGTGTATAGTCATCACCACACCTGGCACACCATCGGCCAATCCAATTGTGGTTCGTAAAAATTCGAGTAGACTTACATAAGCACAGTGGCATAGTTTGGTAAGCAATTAATTTATAACTAATTGTATTATTGACAGTTTTGGACCATTTTTCAGGTGTTTACCTGATTTACTTTCAGTCTTGAATAGATTATATTTTTTATGGTAATACCGGCATCCATCATTAGTCAATATTGAAAAGTAACTAATTGTTAACATTATGAAAAAAATAACGGCCATGCTTATTGATAATCACACCTTTTTTCGAAAGAGCTTGCGGTCATTTTTAGAAGAAACCGGTGAAATAGAAGTAATCGGCGAAGCCCAAGATGGCCAGAAGGCCTTAGAGCTTATCTTGGCGCTGCCTCCCCAACTGGTCATCATGGATATTCAAATGTCCGGGCGGTCGGGCCTTGAGATGTGCAAAATCATAAAGCAAATGTTTCCTCTGGTTAGGGTAATTCTGTACAGCATGTATGAAATGGATATTTATCATAGAAAGTGAGGGTGATATGGTTGATGTCTTGATTGAAAAGGAAACAATCTTTGAAAAACTTTATGGCGAAATTGCCAAACTCTTTCATAAACCATAATCTTTAGGGGGAAGACGATGAACAGATGTATTTTGGAAAAAGCATGGATACCAGCCTTAATCTTTTTTGTCTTTTGGATATCTTCATCAGCGGGTATGGCGGCCGCTACTGTGAGCTATACTTATGATGATGCCGGAAGGCTTACTGCAGCAGAGTATGACAATCAAAAAGAGTATAACAACCTTAAGAAGATTGACTATACCTATGATGCCATGGGCAACCTGCGGTCACGCCGGGTGAACCTAACCGCGGCTCAAACACCCGCGCTTAATGTGAATCCGGCCGGCCTTGATTTTGGCGCGGACAAAGTCACCCTTCCCCTAACCATCTCCAACCAGGGAACGGACACACTTAATTGGGCCGCAGCCTCTCAACAAAATTGGATCAGCCTTGATCCTGCATCAGGGACGACAACTACCGAAAATGCGCAGTTAGTGGTCGCTGTAAGCAGAGGAGGACTTGCGCCGGGAACTTACACCGGAGCTGTATCGGTTACCTCTAATGGGGGAAATCAAGAGATAGGGGTGAGCATGAAGGTTGACCCTTTAACCGTGCCCATAATATCGGCATCCCGGGATGATCTAAGCCCGTCCTCGGGCCGGGCGGCGCTGACCCCTTTACTGGAGATAACCAATTACGAAGATTTAAACTTCAGCCCGGCTGAAGCGAACTGGATCATCTATGCTGATACCGGGGGCGGGGAAGATGAGGCGCTTTTTGACAGCGGATGGACACAAAGGCAACTTGCCTCTTTTCGCCTGCCGGATGGACTTCTTGACCCCAACAACGACTATTGGGCCAAGGTAGTCCTTCAGGATGCTTTTGAGGTTTCCTCACAGAGCGGGCCATATTCATTCACCACCATTTTGCAGGAAGAGAGCGAAGATGCCGACGGCAACGGCGTGCCTGATGATCAACAGCTTTCCGAGGCCGAGGCACAGGACTACTTCAATGAGCATCCTGAGGCCGGCGCCGCCCTGCGCGAGCAAGGCAGCGGAACCAGTGAAACGGTGGGCATTGAAATCGACCGGGGAACTGTTGCCTACATAGCCTCCCACAGGCCTGATGATTTTCCGGCCAAGCCGGAAGACGGTGATTTTCCCTATGGTCTGTTCAGCCTCAAAATAACTGATCTGGCCCCCGGTGAGACAGTTCGGATTACCTTTATCTTTCCTGAAGCGGTAGCGGGGCCCTGGTATAGATACAACGAGGCGAGCGGCTGGAGCGATTACTCCGAGCATGTGATTGAATATAAGGACAATAGGGCAACCATAGAGATCAAAGATGGCGGTTTCGGAGATGCGGACGGGGTAGCCAACGGAAGCATTCTTGATCCATCAGGCCCGGCCCATCTTGAGAAGGATAAAGATGATGATGACGACAACAATTGCTTTATCTCATCTTTGGCAAGATAAAGCGAACTAACTTAACTGAAAAAATTAATAAGGAAGACAATCATGAAAAAGATCCTTTCGATCCTTACAATGGATGCAGTCCGGATGAAGGAGTATTCAAATGAAGGGATTGCCCTTAATGCCCTTAACAACTAAAGGTAAAGGAGGTTAGTAATGAAAATACAATATCTGTTTTTGATAACAGCCATAATTCTTTTAACCGCTCTTCCTGCTCCGGCAGGCACCATAAGCTTTAATTACGATCAGGCCGGCAGATTGATCAAGGCAGACTATGGAAGAAAAAAAAGCATTATCTTCTCTTACGATCAAAGCGGCAATCTCCTTAAGCGTAAGGTTGAGAGCTCTGAAAACACAAAGCCGGCCTCTTCAAAATCAAGCTTATTTCCATCACTCTATTGGCCTGACCCTCTTATATTTTCACAGAGCTTTTATGCCTCATCACCCTATGCAGGAAATTACTATCCTGATACCGGTTATTATGCATCAGCGCCATATTCAGGATTACCCTATACAGGATATTACCCTACTGAATCCGATTATTATTCATTATACGCCAATTACCTTTCCTATCCATCAAATAGCCCCTTGAGCGCTCCCCAAATTTTAAATTATCATTGGGATCAGGCCTAGGGTGTTTAATATCTGGCATTTCCAATAGATTTTTTTCATGCTAGTTTTGTATCATCATTTTTAAATTTAAAACATGACTTCGTTTTG
>JAUWIR010000273.1 GCA_030605265.1 Pseudomonadota bacterium
CATTCACTGTGCATTCAATTTGTCGAACCCCATTCTGAATGGCTGCTAAAGAATTAGCTACTGCCAAGCCAAGATCATTATGGCAATGAACACTAACACAGGCGTCCTCAATATTAGCCACATGTTGAAAAAGATAAATGATAAGCTCTCCAACCTCAGAGGGGATAGCATATCCTACCGTGTCGGGAATATTAATGGTAGTGGCCCCGGCTTTTATGGTTTCGCTTACAATTTGGCAGAGATATTCTTTGTCAGACCGAAAGGCATCCTCAGCAGAAAACTCCACATCAGGGGTATATTTTTTAGCATACCGGACTGACTCGATTGCCTGCTGCAAAACTTGCTCTCTGGTCTTTTTCAATTTATATTTTAAATGAATATCCGAGGTGGCAATAAAGGTATGAATACGAGATTTTTCAGCATGCTTCACTGCTTCCCAGGCCCTATCAATATCTTTTTGGGTAGCACGAGCCAAGCCGGCAACAGTCGGACCGGATATTTTTTGAGCAATCTCCCGTACTGCTTGAAAATCACCTTCCGAGGCTATGGGAAAACCTGCTTCAATTATATCCACTCTTAATTTGGCTAATTGCTCGGCAATGATTAATTTTTCATCCTTATTCAAACTTGCTCCAGGGGATTGTTCGCCGTCTCGTAAGGTGGTATCAAAAATAATGACCTGATTGTTCATTTTTTGTCTCTTTTATGAAAAGAAAATATGGCGGAATAATTCCTGATTTTCGCATGGGCACGTTTATGCCAGGGCTTAAAAAGCATCTCACCAATACCGGAGAGCACATAGCAATAAATTAAAATAAACAGCATAATCTGTGGTTGCGCCAGAACAACAAGCACGGATAAACAAATAAATACCAAAAGATTAAAAGATTTACGCTCTTTAAATTTCCAATGTTTGAAACTTCGATATTTAATATTACTCACCATTAAAAAGGCTAAAATATAAGCTAAGGCAGCTATAATGACAGGCTTATTGCCATCACCTGAAAAAAGAAATTGATGCAGTAAGACAAAGGAGGCTATGGCTGTTGCCGCTGCCGGGATAGGTAAGCCGACAAAATATTTGTTCTCGGAACTGAATATCTGTATATTGAATCGTGCCAGACGCAAAGCTCCACATATTAAAAATAAAAACCCCGCCAACCATCCAATCCTTTGATATGGCCTTAGGGCCCAAATATAAATGAGTAATGCGGGGGCCACACCAAATGAAACCAAATCAGCCAAGGAATCAAATTCTACTCCAAATCGGCTACAAGTCCCGGTAAGCCGGGCTACTCTTCCATCTAACCCGTCAGATAGGGCTGCTACAATAATGGCTATGGCGGCATGTTGAAAACGCCCTTCAATTGTTGAGATAATGGCATAAAATCCACAAAGCATATTCCCTAAGGTAAATAAATTAGGAAGGATATAGATACCTTTTTTCATATTTTCCCCCACAGAGCCATTAATAAATTACAATAAATCAGATAGTTTATTATATTGAGAAAAAAAAAGCAAGAAAAACATTTTTATCAAGCATTCACAGGTCACGGGTTCACCATTCAGGGTTGTCTTTGTTCCATTGACCTTGATCGTAGGCGGTTACACGTTAAAAATTTTGCTGAACCGTAAATTTTTAGACTTGACTTTAAACTTAAGACCAGGAATATTCATTTTATTTATGCGGCTCATCAGCTTAACGGCTTAACAGCTGTATTTAATCAGCTCATCAGCTTAATTTATCCCGCTACTTGTGCCTTCCTTTCCATTTGTTCTCCTTGTGATAATAATTCCTCCACTTCAAGTTTCCCCAAAACTTCCTTTTCAATTAATGCCTGAGCCAGTCGATCCAAACCGTCCCGATTTCTCTTTATTATTTCCTCGGCCTGTTGAAGAGAAATATGAAGAAGCGCTTGAATTTCCTGATCAATTATTACTGCAGTTCTTTCACTGTAATCTTTTTCCTGAGCAAGTTCCTTCCCTAAAAATACATGCCCTTCTCCATGCGAAAAAGCCACCGGTCCTAATCGCTCGCTCATTCCCCAATTGCAAATCATACGCCTGGCCAATTGGGTTGCTTGTTTTAAATCATTTTCCGCCCCGGAAGTGACATCAAAAAACACTAACCTTTCGGCTGCTCTGCCCCCTAAACTTATCACTAATCTATGCATTAAATAAGATTGAAAATAATTATGTCTTTCTTCCTTAGGTACTTGCTCTGTTACCCCAAGAGAGTGCCCACGGGGAATAATAGTAACTTTATGAATTGGATCTGAATCAGGGAAGAAGTTGGCCACTAAAGTATGCCCTGCCTCATGATAAGCCACGACCTTTTTTTCCTCTTCGGTTAAAAGATCCTCCCGCATTCCCCCTAAAACAATTTTATCCTTAGCACTTTCTAAATCTTGTGAATCAACCTGGTCCTTATTTTGTCTGGCAGCATCAAGAGCTGCTTCATTTATTAAATTTTCCAAATCCGCGCCGGAAAAACCCGGTGTTCCTCTGGCTAATAATTCTAAATCTACTTTGGGAGCAAGACGCACTTTTCTGGTATGTACCTTTAATATTTGCAGCCTTCCCTCTTTACTCGGCCTTTCAATAACCACCTGCCGATCAAACCTTCCCGGTCGAATTAAGGCAGGGTCAAGTACATCGGGCCTGTTGGTGGCCGCAATAACCACTACTGAATGATGTTCACCAAAACCATCCATTTCAGCCAATATCTGATTGAGGGTTTGTTCCCTTTCATCTTGTCCGCCCCCAATTCCTGCTCCACGATATCTGCCCACCGAATCTATTTCATCAATAAAAATAATGCTGGGAGCATTTTTCTTGGCCCTTCCAAATAAATCTCTTACTCTTGAAGCGCCAACCCCCACAAACATTTCAATAAATTGCGAGCCGGAAATAGAATAAAAGGGCACATTGGCCTCTCCTGCCACAGCCCTGGCCATCAGCGTTTTCCCTGTACCCGGCGGCCCCATCAAGAGCACCCCTCGCGGTATTTTCCCACCCAACCGTTCAAAACGGTTCGGTTCCCTTAAATAGCTGACAATATCCATCAACTCCTGTTTTGCATAATTTAATCCGGCAACATCATCGAAGGTGGTGGTGCTTTTTGATTTTTGAAATAACTGGGCCCCGGATTTGTTAAACCGATTGAATAAGGTATTTTGACTACTACTCAACTTCTTACTTGTATACCAAAAAAACCCTAAAATAAGTACCCAGGGAAGAACAAAAATCATTAAACTTAAAATCCATTCATTTCCCTTATCAGCTGTTATTACTACTTTTTTATTTATTAATTCCCCCATTAGGGCCTCATCATAAAATTCCGGCGCCCGGGTACTAAAATATAAATAATCCTTCTCTTTGGCTTCCTGTAAAGATGGATCTGAAAAGAATGTGGTTTGAAGGAATTCTCCCTTAATCGATTTTTCATAAGTGACGATTTCCTTAATATTTCCCCTAGCTAATTCCTCTTTAAAAGTACTATAGGGAATTTTTATGCGATCCTTTTGCCTGCTGCTATAAAAAAGTAACTCATAAAATACTACCATTAATAAAAATAGTAGCAAAACAAGCCGCCATATGGCGCCTCTCGATGGTTGATTGCTTTTATTCTCATCGCTGCCGCCCCACTCATCATCTTCTATTTTCATAATCTTGCCCTTGTTATATTTTTCAATATTCTATTATTTTCCAAGTAATAATGCCTAAATTACAGCCAAAAGCTGATAATAATATCTCGGGTATTTCAAAAAAAAAACCTAAACTTAACAATAAATAATAGACTTTTTCAGGAAGGTAAAAAAATTTGATAATAACCCATGTTCTCTGATATGATTATATCAATGGAAAGAATTAATTTTTTCGTCTGCATTTTATATTTCACTCCCTGTTTTTAATTAATAATTTTTCTCATAATCAAAAGGTATAAAATGGACCGCTTCTCAGCCAATTCTTCTTTAAAAGCCCCCTCGCTGCCTGAAAGAGAAAAATATAACCTTAACTTTCGCTTTGAATATGGTCCGCTGGATGATGGAACAATATGGATCAGAACACCCAATAAAGGTTTATTTCATGTAGATTGGCTTACCTTGCGGTTATTACTTGAGTTAAACACAGGAGCTACAGTAATAAATCTTGCTCTAAAATATAAAATTGAGGAAAAAGAGATACGTTCTCTTTTACTTAATCTGGAGAAGCAAGGAGCTATCGTTCAAAAAAAACAAGGAAAAATAACCAGAGGAAAACAACAGGAAGATATTGCCTTAGCGCCTTATATTTTTGCTTTTCTCTTTCTTGCAGCCATACAAATTTATTATTTTCAAAATATTGCCTCAACTCTTCGCCTGAATAGGTGGTATGATGGTTGGCTTATCGCCATAATCTCGATTCTTCCCATAATTCTGCATGAATTGGGGCATTTTTTAGCAGCCAAACCCTATTTCCCCTCTCGCCTGGGCTTTACTTTCCTGTGGATTTTCCCGGCTGTTTATATTGATACTCAGCCGGCTTGGTGTCTGCCGCAAAACATCAGGTTGTTAATCAATTCCGCGGGTCTTCTCATGGACCTCATCTTTAATACTGCTCTTGTGGCTTCGGTCCTTTTTTACCCATCCCTTGAATACTATGTAACCCCGTTGTTAATTTTACAATATACTCGCTGGACGATTATTTTAAACCCCGTAGTCAATGGGGATGGGTATTGGCTGTTATCGGATGCATCTAAAACCATAAACTTAAGGCGTAAAGGCAGGGAGCATCTACGTAAAGGAAAATTTCACTGGCTATCCCTCTACGGATTACTTTCAGTGGTCTTTTCGCTTTCCTCCTTACTGGGGTTAGCCTGGTTTATTATAAATCTTTTAGGAAAGGTCGTCCCTCCTTTCCTGTAATTATATTTGGAGGAATTACCATGAACTTGGGCTTTCTAAAACTACTTCTTTTCCTTTTTGCTTTTATGGCATTTTTAAGCACCACCTTTAAGATTTTGAAAGAATACGAAAGAGCTGTTATTTTCCGGTTAGGAAAATTTTACCAAACAAAAGGACCAGGATTAATTTTTCTTATCCCCTTAGTGGATAGGCTTAAAAAAATTGATCTTCGCCTTGTCTCTATTGATGTTCCCCGTCAAGATATTATGACCAAAGATAACGTGCCGGTAACTGTTGATGCAGTTGTTTATTTCCAAATTACCGATCCGGCCAAGGCAGTTATTGGCATACAAAATATCTATCAATCCACCTTCCTCATTGCTCAAACATCTCTGCGTAATATTCTTGGCCGGGTGGAACTGGATGACCTGCTTAGCCAACAAGACAAGATCAATCATCACTTGCAGGAAACCATTACAAAGCATACTAACCAATGGGGAATCAAAATTCCCATTGTAGAGGTAAAGGAAGTTACTTTACCGGAAGAAATGAAACGGGTCATGGCCAAGCAGGCTGAAGTAGAACGTGAGAGAAGGGCGCGAATCATTGATGCCCAGGGGGAATTCCAGGCTGCCAAGACATTAGCCAGGGCAGGAGAAATCCTCTCTAACAACCCCGAAAGTCTGCAATTGCGCTATTTGCAGACATTACGGGATATCTCCGTTCAAAAAGGCTCCACCATCGTCTTTCCTTTTCCCTTAGACCTAATCAGCCCCTTTGTGGAGGGAGTAAAAAAATTCCTTTCCCCAAAAGAATCACCCAAAGATTCATCCATTGATTCACCCATTGATTCACCCATTGATTCATCCATTGATTCACCCAAAGAAAGACCTTCTTTATATGCAAAAGAACATAAAAAAAGAGAAGTTCAAAAAGATACTGATGATTCTCTTCCGGAAATTCCCCAAGATTTCAATATTCAAGAAAGTCAACAAATTAAAACAGAGCAAACTATTCAAGGGGATCAAACTATTCAAGCAGAACAAAAAACACCGCCCCTTCCTCCTTCACCCCAAAAGGAAATTCTCGCCAATCATCAAAAAGCCTGGAGGCAGGGAAGACTTAAGCCTGCATACGTTCAATGGGTTAGCACGGATCGATGCCAGTTTCAATGTGCTCATTGCGAAACAACGTCTCAAAAGATAAATCCCGGTGAATTAACTACCGACGAAATGAAGAAAATAATCGATGAGTTAGCTGAGATGGGGGCTGAATTTTTTTCTATTTCAGGGGGAGAGCCTTTCCTTCGCCGGGATATTTTCTCTCTTTGTGATTACGCACACGATAAGGGTTTGAAGGTAGGTTTGACTACCAATGGGCAGGAAATGGAAAAAAATCTTATTGCTTTGGAAAAAGCACGTTTTGATTCACTGGTCATTAGTTTGGATGGATATAAAGACACCCAAAACAAAATCCGAGGGAGCCAAGACGCTTTTGAGAAGGGGATTAGAACAATAGAATTTTTCAGTGACTTAGGCGCCCC
>JAUWIR010000531.1 GCA_030605265.1 Pseudomonadota bacterium
GTCTGCTTTAAAAACTCCATTATTGTTTCAATTGGAATAATAAATCCTATAGAATCGGTCCCCCGGTAACGTCCTTTGACCACTCCCACTAATTTTCCCTGCTGATCAAATACAGGGCTTCCACTGCTTCCAGGGAAAATTTTCATACTTACCTGCCAGAGGGGATAGTTATTGACAACTCTTGGCGGGCTATTTATTTGGCCAGGGTAAATAGTCCCCTTTAAATTTATTGGGCAACCCGCTGAAAAGACTACCTCCCCTACTCCTAAAAGATTACGACTTTGAGAAAGAGATATGGAGGAATCAAATTTTTCATTAAGGTCAATAAGGGCTAAGTCCCGATCACGATCTGTTCTTATCACCCGGCCTGTAATCTGTCGATCATCAAAGAGAGTGACCAGAGTTTCCTTAATAGGACCAAGATCGTGGGCGGTAGAGAGCACTATTCCCGCCCGGTCCACAATAAAGCCTGTAAATTGTATGGAGGTATCTTTCTCCCCGGCCTTGATACATACGACAAACTCATTTTGAGAAAGCACTGACCCGGGTATTTGCGGATAAACATTTTCTTCAGCAAACGAGCGATCAGGAGGGGATTTTCTTTGAGCATTTTTTTTTATGTTTTTTTGCGGATATCCTGAAAGATACGCCCATAAAATATCTACCTTTTTTTGATCTGGTTCCCCCTTCTTTTTAAATTCAGCTTGAACAAAAGAGGCCAGAGGGGACCGAGGCCCCAGGGTGATTTGCCATAGCTCATCCTCCCTCTCCCCTTCTAAATGTATATTCCCCTTATCTATATTCTTTTGGGTTATTAAAAATCCATTTCTTTTTAACCAGGAAGCAATAACCTCTTTTAATTCTATTTGTGGAAAGGGATAAATTTTGCCTACACTCTCGATTTGAGCGGCAAATATTTTGCTCCCTTGCACGGGAATTAAAAACAGAAATAAGAAGGAGAGAAGTAATAAGTGAGATATCTTATGCTTCAACATATGCTTTATAATCATGAACAAATCCTATAACTATCCCTTTACCTATCCCTCAATGATTTCTCCAAGCACAACAGTTACATTATCATAGCCCCCTGCGTCCTTGGCCATTTCAATAAGCTTTTCTCCCTTTTTGGAAAGGTCTTGCGGGAAAGAAAGCACTGCACTGATAGCAACATCCGGCACCATATCAGTCAACCCATCAGAACAAAGCAAAAAAAGATCTCCTGAAATAATTTCTCCCCTCATAAGATCACGGGCCAATTGTTCATGAATCCCTCCTGATCGAGTGATGATATTCCGAAGATGATGCTTCTTGGCGGCCTCCGGCGTAAGGAGCCCTTGATCGATTTGATCCTGGACCAGGGAGTGATCTTTGGTGAGTTGTTTCAGTACCCCGTTTCTGAAAACATAAGTGCGGCTGTCCCCCACATGCCCGAGAATATACTGTTCCCCCTCAAAAACGATTAGCTCTGCAGTACAGCCCATCCCCTTATGTTCGGGGTGATCTTTAACATGATTAAGAATTCTCTGATTGGAAAGATGAAAAATATTTTTTACTATTTCAATACTTTTTCCATTATGTTGATTATGTAAAAATAATTCAATAGTAGTATCAACAAAAATTTTACTGGCTACTTCTCCGGCTGCCGCTCCTCCCATTCCATCAGCCAGGGCTAAAAAATCCCCTTTCCGGCTGATGGAGAAGGCATCTTCATTATTTGATCGTTTAAGGCCCATATCGGTCCGGCCAAAAGAAATTAGTTTAAACATAGCCCTCCTTTTAGCTCTTGATAAAAAAAACAACCTGTCAAATAGTTTCGAATTGCGTTTATCGAAAAGATAGAAAAAAAGCTGCTTTATTTTACTCTAATGTATTGAGTTTTGTAAATATTTATTTCTTGACAAAAAATTAAAAATCAGGCTATAAATAATATGATTTTAAATTTACACCTAAAAAAAAGAAACAGCAATAAAGAGAAATCATCAAAGAAAAGAATATGAAAAAATTACCCCGTATCAAGATTCAACTTGTTCATATCCAAGGACCCTCAAAAGGAAAAATAGAGGAATTTTCAGAAACAAAAATTACTGTTGGTCGCCATCCGTCAAGCCAAATACTTTTCCCGGCTGATCTTTCCATCATTTCCCGCCGGCATGCGGAAATCCTCCGCGAAGGGAACCGTTTCAAATTAATTGATCGCAGAATTAACGGCACTTTTGTGAATGGAAAAAAGATAGAAGAAATTTATATAAAAAATGGTGATGTGCTCACCTTCGCTGAGGGAGGGCCAAAGGTTAGTTTTCTTACTCAAATAGAGGAAGGTTTTATTGAAGGACCCCCTCCTTCAAATGATTTCCGCCAACAGAGCACCCCGGAAATAACCTTAAAAAAGAAAGCAAAAGGAGAGGAAGAATTAGGACAAAAAGCCCCTCAATCCCCAAATGTACCTCTTAAGCCTTTTTCGCCAAGACCTGAATTTACCCAAGAGGAGATGGCTCCTTTTAAAAAACCGGAAATAAAATCCGGCCCAGGTGTAATGCAAAAAGTAAAAGTCCCTCTGACCATCCAATACGGACCAACCCTTCGTTCATTTAAAGAAGTTCCTGTTACCATAGGAAAAGGTCCAAATTGTGGTTTTATTCTTGATCTGCCCACTATTGATAATCAGCATGCTCAAATTTTCTATAGCCAGGACCAATATTGGGTGAAAGATCTTACAGGACAAAAATTGGTTACCATTAACCAAAAAGTTATCGATATTCAGTCCCCTCTTCATCCGACTGAGGAATTGTCCCTAAGCCCGGAGGGGCCGAGGTTTCGTTTTTTTTCCGGCGGACGCTTAGCTGAAATTGAAACTCCTATTGAAAATCAAAAAAATGTATCCTCTCAAAAAGAAAATAATCAAAAAGATAAACAAAAAAACCAAAACAAGTCCTCGAAAGGTCCTCTTTCTCTATTAAAAAAATTTTTAAACTCTTAAGGATACTTTCGCGGAGATCTCCTTTTCTCAAGAATTCCTTTGATCCTTAATCCCAATCAGGAAAACCACCCCTTTTCAGATGCCGTCTATTTTTTAAACTTACCTTAAGATGGGCTTCCTGCTTGGTGGTAAAATAAAATAATGATTAATAGAAACTTAAATTTATGGCATCCTTCATAAAGAACGAAAAGTAGTTTACACCGTCTAACAAAAAATCCAACAATGCTGTGCACTTGACTGGTATTCTGCCGCCGCTTCATACCAGCAAGTGATCCTGATCGATAGATTATGATTATGAGTAGTGTAAAAGTGTCACGGCTTATGTTGGTAGCCGTTTATATCAAGTTAACAATTTTTAGAAATTTTATCCGGTTTCATATTTATTTTTAGTTAAATGCGATTGTTTTTTTATACAGTTTATAGTATTATTGCTTAAAAATTAGGCAATAATGCTTTCCTCTGCAATTAGATTTTTAGATTCACTAATGTAATAAAATATTTGGACAGGATAAACATGATTTAAATCCAAAATTATCTTGCCACTCCTGTTATCCTGTCTAAAAAAATAGTTAATTGCTCAGGGTGAATATTTTAGGAATATCTATGGCCGGAAATAGAGAAAAAACAGA
>JAUWIR010000636.1 GCA_030605265.1 Pseudomonadota bacterium
CAGTGACGGAGGCAGTCATTGACCTTGGCGACATTCTAAAGCATTTTAACGGGGACTTTGCCTGGTTCAAACAGATCTTTGAATTATTTGTGGAAAAGTCCCCGAAGGATATAGAGGCCATACGAAAGGCCATCTTAAATAATGACGGTAAAGGACTGCAGAAAACCGCTCATCATTTCAAAAGTTCCGTCTCCCTATTTAGGGTTTCCAGCCTCATTGATTTGGTGATTACATTAGAATCAATGGGCAGGGAAGAAAAATTACAGGAAGCAAAACCTACGCTATTTAAGCTTGAGTCTTCAATGAGCGAATTTGTAAAAGCTGTGAATAATATTCTCCAAAAAGATGAGTCTTGTGTAGGAAGCATAAATTGATACCGGGAGCGTAGGAAGCATAATTGATATCGGAAAGAAGGGGACAACAATGCAAAAGGCCAGGATTTTAGTTGTTGAGGACACAGAGGTTTTTGCCGCCCATTTACAAAAAAGTTTGGAAGAATTGGGCTATATCTTCATCGCCTGCGCCTCTTGTGGAGAGGAGGCAATTAAAAAAACATCTCAACTGCACCCTGATTTAATACTCATGGATATTTTTTTGGATGGAGGCATGGACGGCATAGAAACCGCCAAAAAAATCAGGAACGGTTTTGATGTACCGGTTATTTATCTTACAGCTTTATCAGATAGGCAAACCTTAGAGCGGGCCAAGATGGCCGAGCCCTTTGGATATATAGTTAAGCCTTTTGATCTAAGCGCCTTGCAGATTAACATTGAGATGGCCCTTTATAAGCATCAAATGGAAGGAAAAGTAAGGAAAAGCGAAGAGCTGTATCGGTCCTTTGTGCAGCACTTTCGCGGGATAGCCTATCAGTGCGGGATAAATTTTAAACCTCTTTTTATCCATGGCGCTGTTGAGGCTATCACCGGCTATACTGAAGAGGAGCTGGTCCTTGAAAACCCAAGATGGGAGCAGATTATACATCCTGATGACCTGCCTGTTTATGACAGGGAAAAACTACGCTTAACAGCAAACTACTCCAATGAATATGAATATCGCATTGTACGAAAAGACGGCCGGATACGATGGGTCAAGGAAATTATTCAAAACATTTGCACCGGCTTTAACCAGCCGATTGCCGTTCAGGGCATGATTTCCGATGTTACCAGGCGTAAAGGGGCGGAAGAAAAACTTCAAAGTACTCTAGCCATCTTGCGAAAGTCTTTGGGTGGGGTTATTGAGGCCATGGCCTTGACCGTTGAATCAAGAGATCAGTATACGGCTGGGCATCAACGGCGCGTGGCCGATCTTGCCCGAGCTATAGCCGATGAAATGGGCCTTTCTAAAGAGAAAATTGACGGCCTTCGTATGGCCGGCGCTATTCATGATCTGGGCAAAATAGCTATACCGGCTGAAATTCTCAGTAAACCGGGCCGAATAAGCGATATTGAATTCAGTCTGATAAAAACCCATGCTCAGGTGGGGTATGATATCTTAAAGACAATTGAATTTCCATGGCCCGTCGCCCAAATTGTACATCAGCATCACGAAAGGTTGGACGGCTCCGGATATCCCTTGGGCCTTTCCGGCGAAGACATTCTTATAGAGGCCAGGATTTTAGCCGTAGCTGATGTTGTTGAAGCTATGTCTTCCCATCGGCCTTACCGAACAGCTCTTGGTATAGAAAAGGCCTTAGAGGAAATCTGTCGCCATAGAGGAGTTTTATATGATGCCAAGGCAGTGGACGTTTGTATGAAACTTTTTAAAGAAAAGGGGTTTAGATTTAGGGATAAATGAGAAAGCCTCCAAAAGACTCCCCCATTTATCCCTATGCGAATCATCTAGTTTTACAAAACCCATATCATCGTGGAGTAAAAGTATCGCAATCAGGCTCTGCGCCATGAGGACTGATATCTACTCCCTCGGCAGTACAGGACATATCTGTATTCCATCGGCAATCATTAACATGGCAGGCACCCACATGGCCTTGTCCCGCCGGGCCGCCATGTTGAGCGCCCTTGCAATAAGTATCGCATTTAGGGCTCATGCTTCCAATAGTAATAGCCTCTGCATGACACTTATTATCTTTATTATAAAAGCACTCTTTTACAGAACAATGTTTAATTTCCGGCATCATAATTTATCACCTCCCTTTTATTTTATTATACGCCTAAAAAAAATCTAATCTCCATATTAACTTTTAAATCAACCGGGTTTCGCACTTTAGCCCACACCAATGATTCAGCCCAAAAGTCTCACCTATAATCATAATATAATGAAAATTTCATTTGTATTATCCTTCTTTTTCGTCTATTTGAAAAAAATCTATTACAAAAAAGCTCTTTCATTTTTTTTCTATAAATTCATCCTTACCTTTCAAGGCGATTGTCCATAACATCGGCTCTGCCCAGCCATGCTTTTCAGCAACCTGAGGAACAGGGATAAAAAATCACCAAAAATCCTGGTCTATTAGAATCAGCTCGACTGTGGATATCGGATGGATATTGTGGTTAAAGAAAAGGTTGTTCTTGAACTCAAAGTAGTTGATA
>JAUWIR010000078.1 GCA_030605265.1 Pseudomonadota bacterium
TCTCTTAATCCATCACCAATAAAATTCAACCCCAGCACCACTATCATGATGGCCAGTCCAGGGAAAGTTGTCAGATGAGGGGCATTAAGCAGGACAGCTCTTCCCTCGTTTAACATAGCCCCCCAGCTGGGGGTCGGTGGTTGAACTCCAAGGCCCAAAAAACTCAAGCCTGCTTCAGCCACAATAGCGCCGGCCATGCCAAAAGTGGCCTGGACAATTAAGGGGCCAAGAACATTAGGCAGAAGATGCCGAAAGAGAATCCGAGGGAAAGGGGTGCCAATTGCTTTTGCAGCGAGAATGAATTCAGTTTCTCGAAGAAAGAGGATTTGTCCACGCACCAAGCGGGCATACCCCACCCATCCAAGTAAACAGAGGGTAAAGATTACATTATTAAGACTCGGACCAAGCACGGCCATTAGTGCAATAGCCAAGAGTATCCCTGGAAAGGCAAGTAAAATATCCACCAGCCTCATGATAATTTCATCAAGCCATCCTCCAAAATATCCGGCGATTGAGCCCAGGAGAAAACCAAAGATGGCGGAGATACTGACTGTAACAAAACCTACATAAACCGATATTCTACTTCCATAGAGAAGACGGCTCAGTATATCTCTTCCTAAATTGTCCTGCCCAAGCAAATGGTGCCGATTCGGTTTAGTGAGACGATAGGCCAAGTCAATACGATTAGGAGGATAAGGTGAAATAATCGAAGCAAAGAGGGCCACACCTAAAACTATGGCAATAATTACAAACCCGAATAAAGTTAACCTGTTTTTCAGTAATTTTTTTAGCACAAAGATTCTTGCAGATAGATCATCCAGGAATTCATTTTTGTTCAGAATTAAGAGAAATTATTTCATGCCAAGGTTTTTAAAAACTTTTTCTGCAGCTTTCAATGTTCGATCAATATCTTCGTCTGTATGGGCCAATGAGACAAAATTTGCTTCAAATTGTGATGGAGGCAAATATATCCCTTCAGCCAGCATTCCCTGGAAATATTGTGCAAATGCTTCTTGGTTACAAGTAAGGGCGGAATCATAATCAGTAACAGTTTTCCCTGTAAAGAAAAGGGTAAACATTGATCCCACTTTATTAAGGGTAAGTTTCAACCCATTTATTTTGGCAATTGAAAGCAATCCATCAGTGAGGGTTTCGGTTTTTTGCTCTAGTTGACGATAAATACTCGGATCAGATAACAATTCAAGGGTCTTAAGGCCTGCAGTCACTGCTAATGGGTTTCCTGAGAGGGTACCTGCCTGATATACGGGGCCTAAAGGGGCAATATAGTGCATGATTTCTTTTGTTCCTCCAAAGGCTCCTACCGGCAATCCTCCCCCTATGATTTTTCCAAGGCAAGTTAAATCCGGCTTGATATTATATAATTCTTGAGCCCCTCCCGGGGATACTCTGAATCCACTCATGACTTCATCAAAAATAAGAACAATATCATGCCGTTCGGTTAATTCTCTTAATTCCTCTAGGAATCTTTTTTGAGGCAGGACAACACCCATATTGCCGGGAATAGGCTCAATAATTATACAGGCAATCTCACGGCGATTATCCTGGAGCACTCGGCGGACCCGTGAAATATCATTGAAGGGTAAGGCTATGGTGTTACGTGCACAACTGTTGGGGATACCGCCACTAGTCGGCACACCAAAGGTTGTGGCCCCGGAACCTGCCTTGACCAGTAAACTATCGACATGCCCGTGGTAACACCCTTCGAATTTTATAATTTTATCCCTTCCATTATATCCTCTTGCTAAACGAACAGCGCTCATGGTGGCTTCCGTCCCGGAAGTTACCAACCGGACCTGATCAAGGGATGGTATTTTTTGACATATTAATTTAGCCAATTCAACTTCAAGCTTTGTCGAGGCCCCAAAACTTAGACCATTTTCAGCCGTATTTTTAACCGCCGCCAATACTTCAGGGTGGGCGTGCCCTAAAATCATGGGGCCCCATGACCCCACATAGTCTATATATTCTTTATTGTCAAGATCATAAATCTTTGATCCTTTTGCTTTCTTGATGAATAACGGGTTACCCCCTACGGCCTTGAAAGCTCTAACAGGACTGTTTACCCCTCCAGGGATATATTTTTGAGCTTCTTCAAATAGTCGCACCGAATTTTCTGTTTTTCCATTCATTTACGTTTCTCCTTAAAACAGAAATTTGGTAAAATAAGAAATATAAAAAATCATTAATATAGATTGTACTATTTTTAATAAAATATATTTGGAATTATCATATCTAGGATATATAAGGTTGTCAACTCATTTTTCAAAATTTTCAAAACAATAATTCGAATTAGTTGATTTAAGAGAAAAATTCGAGTATAATCCTCCTGCATTTTTCATGAATTGATAAAATATTGAGAAATTGTTGTATATATTTTTTACAAAACAAGGGAAAAAAGTCAGATGGGGGCCAGTAAAAGTACATTATTTTTTCTCTTCTTGACAATAGTAGTATTATCTGTTACTCATATTTATATTGAAATATCCAGGCCTCTGCTGATTGAGTCGGAAAGCACACTGATTGAAATCCCTCAAGGCATTACCATTGACAAAGTTGCTGTTCTATTGCAGCAAAAAAAAATAATCAAAAGCAGACGGCTGTTTTGCCTGCTGGCCCGGCTTCAACCTAAAAAACTGATCAAAGCAGGAGAGTACCATATTTCTCCTGCTATTAGTATGCTTCAACTTCTCAATACTCTTTATGAAGGGAAAATTTTTTGCCGCAAAATAACTATTCCGGAAGGATACACGGTTCGGCAAATCGCCAAACTTCTTGTCAAAAAGGGTATTATCGCGGATCAGGATAGATTTATTCGACTGGCTCATAATAAGAATATCATCAAAGATTTGGGATTTGAAGCTCCATCTTTAGAGGGATATTTATATCCGGATACCTATTATTTCAGTAAAGGCTTGAGGGAGGAGTCTATTTTAAAGGTCATGGTGAGTCGATTTCATGATATTTTTCTTCCTGAATGGAAAGATCGATCCAGGGAGTTAGGGGTAACTTTTCAGGAAATGATCACCCTTGCTTCATTGATTGAGAAAGAAACCTCTAATGAGGGGGAAAGACATCTTATTTCAGCTGTTTATCATAATCGACTTAAAGCGGGTATTCGCTTGCAGTGTGATCCTACGGTGATCTACTCTTTGAAGGATTTTAATGGAAATTTAACCCGCGAGCATTTATTAAATGATTCACCCTATAATACCTATCAAAAATACGGTCTTCCACCGGGGCCTATTGCCAATCCGGGGAGAGAATCGATAGAAGCGGCTTTATACCCTGCTGATGTAAAGTATCGATATTTTGTCTCGAAAAATGATGGGACACACAAATTTTCTTACAGTTTGAGGGATCATAACAGGGCCGTATTTAAATATCAAAAACGGAGGTAGTCATGAAATTACGTATTGGAATTCCTAAGGGAAGTTTGCAGGAATCAACCATCTCTCTTTTTCGAAAGGCAGGGTATCATATATCAGTAAGCAGGAGGTCATATTATCCGACCATCGATGATTACCAGATAGAAGCCATGCTTATTCGAGCCCAAGAGATGCCGATTTATGTTGAAAATGGTGTGCTGGATGCCGGTTTAACTGGAAAGGATTGGATCCTGGAGCAAAATGCCCGGGTACATGAAGTCACAGAGTTAGTTTATGGCAAGGAAGGCTTAGCCCCTGTACGATGGGTCCTGGCAGTACCAAATGACTCGCCTTTCCAAAAAGTTGAAGACCTTCAAGGAAAAAGGATATCCACTGAATTAGTCAATTATACTAAAAAGTATTTTCAAAAAGCAGGTGTAAATGTAGAAGTACTTTTTTCTTGGGGGGCTACTGAAATAAAAACCCCGACGTTAGCTGATGCTATTGTTGAGTTGACTGAAACAGGGAGTACCTTAAGGGCCAATAATTTAAGGATCATGGAAACACTGATGGAGTCTACAACTCGATTAATTGCTAATAAAACTGCCTGGGAAAATAGCTGGAAAAGAGAAAAGATAGAAAATATCGCTTGTTTGCTACAAGGCTCTCTGAGAGCTGAGGAAAAGGTGGGCTTAAAAATGAATATTGCCAAAAAAGACCTGGACCGCCTTGTGGCTCTCTTGCCGGCCATGCATACGCCCACTATTTCCACTTTAGTAGATAAAGAATGGCTTGCTTTGGAAGTGATTGTTGATGAGAAGGTGGTTCGTGACATTATCCCGGAATTGAAAAAGATAGGGGCCACAGGTATTGTGGAATATCCTTTGTCAAAGGTTATCCCTTAAATAAAATTGAGATAAAATGCGGGAAAAAATATTAATAGCTGAAAATGATACAGCCTCTTTGCATAAGCTTTCGAATATCTTAGAGCAAAATAATTTTCGGGTTATCACTGCCTCTCGGCGTGAAGAGATGTTGGCGCAAATTCATCAAGAGCCACCTGAACTGATGCTCTTGGATTATTCACTTCCCCGGATCGGGGATGCTCAATTCCTGCAGAATCTTCATCAAACCTATGAGGATATCTTTATTATTTTTATTACCAACAAAGAGAATGAGCCGGCAATTCGCGAGATTATTGTTAATAACCGGGCGGATGATTATTTAGTTGAACCCTTTGATGAGTGTACTTTTCTCACCACTATAGATAATGCTTTGAAATTCAGGCATATTAAAATTAGAAATAAAATGATCTGTCAGGAATTAATTGATGCAAATCAGAAATTGTCTATGAAAAGCAGACAATTTCAGGATTTAGTAAAATTCAATGAGAGTCTTTTGGATAATATCAATGTAGGTATTTTTACTGTTGATTCTCAATTTAATATTACCAGTTGGAACCGGCAAATTCAGAAATTGATCGGCACTCTTGAAAAAGAGGCGGTGGGGCAGAATATCTTTTCTCTCATCCCCATTTTGAGAGAGGATAACCTGTACCGTCGAATATGCCTGGTGGTGCAGCAAGGGAAAACAACTGAGTTAGGGCATATTTATAACTTTACCCCGTCAGGGGAAAGCATTTGCTGTAATTATAAAATTTCTCCCATACGAAAGGATGAGCAGATCCTGGGGGCGGTTTTTCTTGTTGACGATATAACCCAAAAGCTCAATTTACAGAAAGAACTCACCAAAACCCAGAGGTATTTAAGCAGCTTAATAGAAAATTCCACTGATGCTATTATCAGTTTCGACCTGGAGGGGAATATTGTTACCTGGAATCAGGGAGCACAGGTTATTTTTGGATTTTCTCATCAGGAAGCGGTTGGGAAAAAGTGGGATATTTTAATCCCCTCTTCTTTCCATGATCAAGTCTCCCATCTTTTTGAGTGGGTGAAAGAGTGCGGTTCAGTGAAGAATTTGGAATTATCCATGCTTAACAGCCAGGGAAAAGAGGTGCCTGTGACCTTGAGTTTGTCTCTGATTAAGGATTCTCACGATAGTGTGTCGGGATTATCCTGTATTGCCAGGGATTTGTCAGAGCAGCGGGACCTTCATAATCAGATCATTTATACGCAAAAGATGGCTTCATTGGGGAAAATGGCTGCAGGCATGGCTCATGATATCAATAATCCCTTGTCTTCCATTCTGGCCTATGCAGAGATATTAGTAAATAAAACTGAGAAAATTGGCTATGGCGAATTTACTGAACACCTTTATAAAGTGGAAGAGGATGTAGATCGAATAGCCAATCTGGTAAAAAAAATGTTATGGTATTCCAGGCCTATCACTCAAGTGAGTCCAACAAATATTAATGAAACAGTTGAAAAGGCCCTGGAATTTTCTCATTTTCAAACACCCTTGAATAATATCAAAGTGGTCAAAGAGCTTGATCCCGGTCTCCCTCATGTGTCTGTGAAAAGTAGGGAATTGGTCCAAGCTTTAGTGAACCTGATTACTAATGGAATTAAGGCCATGGGAACAGATGGGACCCTCACCTTAACAACTTCCTTACAAAAAGACTTGGACGGACAAGAGAATATAATAATCACTGTCAGTGATACGGGGGTTGGTATTCCTGAGGCTCATATGGATAAAATTTTCGATTACAGCTTCACCACCAAAAATAATGGAAAAGGAGAGGGACTTGGGTTATACGTCGTGAAAGCGATCATTGAGGATACCGGCGGATCAATAAAAGTGCAAAGTAAAGTGAATGAGGGGACTTCCTTTGCTATTCACTTACCTCTTAAACATGAAGGCAAACCAAATCCTTTTTTGAAATGAAATATAAAATTAATTAAAAGGATTACTATATTATGACTATTACTATGGCTGAGAGATTGAGTAAGCTTCCTCCTTATTTATTTGCTAAAATTGATGCCTTAAAAGCCGAGGCAATAAAAAATGGTATTAACATTATTGATCTTGGGGTAGGAGATCCTGACCTTCCCACTCCCCTTCATATTCAAGAAAAGATGAAATCCGCAGTTGAGGATGCCGAAAACCATCGTTATCCGTCCTACCAAGGGATGCCGGCTTTCAGAGAGACAGTAGCTTCTTTTTATAAGAAAAGATTCCAGGTAGATTTAGATCCCCAAAAAGAGGTGCTTTCTTTGATAGGCTCAAAAGAGGGGATTGCCCACACACCCTTGGCCTTTTTAAATGAAGGCGATTTTTGTCTCGTCCCTGACCCCGGGTATCCGGTGTATAAAGCGGCAACTATTTTAGCCGGCGGCAAAGTGTATCAGGTGCCGCTGCTTTTAGAGAATCAGTTTTTACCGGATTATGAAAAAATACCTATTGATATACTCAATAAAGCTAAGCTTTTATTTATCAATTATCCTAATAATCCTACCTCGGCCACGGCTGATCCAGATTTTTTCCAAAGGACGGTTGATTTTGCCAAAAAGAATGAAATTATCATTTGTCATGATGCCGCCTATAGTGAGATGACCTATGATGATTATCAAGCCCCCAGTTTTTTACAAGTACAGGGAGCAAAAGAAGTTGGCATAGAGTTTCATTCTTTATCAAAAACCTATAATATGACAGGGTGGAGGGTCGGTTTTGCCGTGGGAAACCCGCAAATTATTGCTGCCCTTGGGAAAGTAAAAACGAATATTGATTCAGGGATTTTTCAAGCTATTCAGGTGGCGGGGATTGAAGCCCTCACTGGTAATCAAGACTGTGTGCAAGAGATGCGAGGGATTTACAAGGAACGAAGAGACCTTCTTTGTCAGGGTCTTGAGTCTTTGGGGTTAAAGGTAGAAAAGCCTAAAGCGACTTTTTATTTGTGGATACAAATCCCGGAGGGGAAGGATTCTGAGGGTTTTGCTTTGCACTTATTGAAGGAAGCAGGAATAATTTGTACTCCTGGTACGGGTTTTGGCGACTATGGAGAGGGATTTATCCGCATGGCCCTGACAGTTCCCCAAAATAGGCTTTGTGAGGTTGTTGAAAGAATAAGAAAAGTCCTTTGATTGCAAAATGTAAAATAAAATACGATCAATCTGGGCAATTAGATTTTTATATTCACTATTGTAAAAAATATTTTGACAGGATAAACAGGATTTAAATCCAGTTAATCAAAAATATTTATCTAAATCTGGAGGCGGTTGTATAGAATATAGAGAATTGACAGTCCAATTAAAACCAATAGCCCTTCATACTTAATTTTGAAGAAAATAAAGTTGAGATCAAATGTAAAATCAAAAAAATATAATAAATGATAGACAGGATAAGAAGAAATAAAATCCTGTTCATCCTGTTAATCCTGTCTAAATAAAGATAGTATTTAGTAAAATATAATTTTAACTGCAATGGGCATTTTCATAGTAAAAATAGTTAAAAACTTTGTGTTTTTGTGGTAAAAAAATAGATGCTTTTTGGTTCCGGCTTGTCCGTGGTATGTAAGTAAAGAATAAATAAAAATAATGGGAGGAAACAGAGAGGGGAAAAAAAGAATCTGGCACTTAGCCTATTTAGGAATAGGAGCAAACAGGGGACTTCCGATATTACAATGCTATCAAGCAATTTACCAGCTCCAGCATATGGCTTCCATTAAGGTGATTGAACGATCTTCCTTTTATCGAACAGAGCCTTCCGGATATGAGAAGCAACCTTGGTTTATTAATCTTGTTATCAAGGTCCGGACCTACCTTAGCCCAAGAGAATTATTGGAATGTGCTCAGAAAATCGAGATGAGATTGGGGAAACGAAAAAAAACAAAATGGGGGCCTCGTCACATTGATATAGATATTCTGCTGTATGAAAACCGGCGTATTGATGAATTTGACCTTAAAATTCCCCACCCCTTTTTACCAAGTCGAAATTTTGTGCTGTATCCTTTGGTTGAAATTGCTCCTGATCTTCGACATCCCTGTTTATCTCATACTATAAAAAGTCTTCTTCGGGTTTGCGAAGATACAAAGGAGGTGAAGAATATTGAGTTTATCTCAAGATAAAGTAACCATTCCCGGATTAAGGGGAATGAAACAAAAGGGCCGGAAAATAACCATGTTAACTGCCTATGATTACCCAACAGCTATGCTCCTGGACGCAGTGGGTATTGATATTCTTTTAGTGGGGGATTCTCTGGGCATGGTGGTCCTTGGCTATGAGAATACTCTGCCTGTAACTATGGAAGAGATGTTACATCATACCCGTGCAGTGAAAAGAGGATGTAAAAGAGGATTGATTGTGGGGGACATGCCTTTTTTGTCCTTTAATGTCAAAAGTGAATTAGCCATTGAGAATGCAGGAAGATTTATAAAACAAGCAGGGGCTGAGGGTGTAAAACTGGAGGGCGCTTCAGAATCCATTGTAATGATTATTCGGAATATTGTTCAAGCAGGTATTTCTGTTATGGGGCATATAGGATTGACTCCTCAAATGATTCATCAAATGGGGGGGTTTAAAATTCAAGGAAAAGACCCGGAATCAGCAAAGGTTATTTTTGAAAGCGCCCAAAGATTACAAGATGCGGGTATTTTTGCTTTGGTATTAGAGGGTATGCCCAATGATTTGGCGAAAAAAGTAACTGAACAGCTTTCCATCCCAACCATAGGCATTGGCGCCGGGCCGCATTGTGATGGGCAAGTATTAGTGACCCATGATTTGCTTGGCTTTTCCGAATCGGCAAAACCTAAATTTGTCAAAGAATACGCTTCCCTATACCCTGGTATGTTTGAGGCGGTAAAATCCTTTAAACAGGAAGTTTTAGAGGGCAGTTTCCCTAGTGATGAATATTCCTATTGTTGATAACCTTAAAAGGTATTCAAAATATGAAAATTATTGAAAGCATCCGGGAGATGCAAGATATTGCCAAGAAAGCAAAACGTGAACAAATAAGGATTGGATTTGTTCCCACTATGGGGTTTTTGCATGAGGGACATCTGTCCTTGGTGAGGGTTGCAAGAAAAGAGAATGCTCAAGTGGCAGCCAGTATTTTTATTAATCCAACGCAATTTGGACCCCATGAGGATTTCAATGCTTATCCGCGTGATCTTGAAAGGGACATTACCTTACTGGAAAGAGAACAGGTTGATATTGTCTTCATTCCTAAAATAGACCAAATTTACTCAGAGAACCATCGAACTTTTGTTTTTGTTGAGAAAATTGCTGAAAATTTATGTGGGTATTTTCGACCCGGTCATTTTCAAGGAGTGGTTACTATCGTCTGTAAACTTTTTCATATTATCCAACCTGATACAGCTTATTTTGGTCAAAAAGATTATCAGCAATTAATGGTAATAAAAAAAATGGTTGCTGATTTAAATATGGATATAGAGATTAAGGGATTACCCATTGTCCGGGAAAAAGACGGCTTGGCCATGAGTTCAAGAAATACCTATTTAACCGAAGAACAAAGAGAACAGGCCTTGTGTCTTTATCGATTGATTAATCAGGCAAAAAAAATGAGAGAAGAGGGAGTCGATCGCGCTCCGGAAATCATTACCGCCCTTAAAAAGAACATAGAGATGGAGACAATGGTTCGCCCTGAATACATCAGAATTTGTCATCCAGAAACCTTGAAAAATCTACAGGTAATAAAAGATAGGGCCCTTCTGGCCATGGCTATTCATGTTGGAAAGACCAGGCTAATAGATAACTGTCTTTTATAGTGGGAGGTAATTGCTCATAAACCTATGGTTTATGAGCAATAATGCAAATTGTAAATTGCAAATTTCAAATTTTAAAATTAAGGAATGCTTTGTTTTTCTATACTTTTATCTTTTGCATTTTGCATTTTGAAATTTAAAATTTAAAATTCTACTCAAAGTACCACCGGATTTTGAGTAGTTACAGTGGGAGATAAGGTATGCAAAGAATAATGTTGAAATCGAAAATTCACCAGGCCAAAGTAACCCATACATGTCACACTTATGAGGGAAGTATTGGTGTTGATGAGCATCTCCTTGAGGAAGCGAATATCTTAGAGGGGGAACAAGTCCAGATTTACAATATCAATAATGGTCAGCGATTTGAAACCTATACCATTCTGGAAAAAGCTGATTCAGGGAATATCATCCTTAATGGGGCTGCGGCCAGATTAGCTGAACCGGGAGATTTGATTATTATTGCCTCTTATGCACTTGTCAATGAAGAGGAATGTAGGAATTTTAAACCTGTTAAATTATTAGTGGACAGAGACAATCGTATTAAATAATTTAATTGTGCCTGCTTCGAAGCATATCTCGCTGTTTCATAAAGACATATCTTATGAGTTCTTCTTGATCATCTTCATGAATATTTAAGAAGGTGACTCCCAGTTCAAATTTTTGCATTCCCGATTCATCCCTTAAATGAGGGACAATACGTAAAACTTGACCAAGAAGAGTGATCATTAGCTTGGGATGTTCAGGTAAAAGTATTTTTATTTTTAGATAACTTTTCAGTGGAATATTTTCAAGAACAGTGAAAGCAATTCCATCAGCGCTCAAATTAACATCTTGAGCAGGTTTTGTATAAATGCGCATATTTTCTTTTTTTTCAAGACAGGAAAGAATGAGGTCAATTTTTTCATTCATATCGATCATGATTTTCAGCAATCCACGGATCA
>JAUWIR010000242.1 GCA_030605265.1 Pseudomonadota bacterium
GAGAAAACAAGATAAAAATTTTTTATTAATTTTGTATATAGCCGAAAATAGACTTGACACTTCACATAACAGGACATGAAGAGCATGAAGATTTTTTTATTCCTTCTTTTCCTTCATGCCCTTCATGATAGATTAAAAAATAAAAAGTCATAAGTGTAAATGAAACTATTTCCGGCGTTATCCCCTACTAGCCCCTTAATCTCCCCTGCAATTACAATCAGGCTGATTTTTATACTTTCATCTGATAATTTTCTTGTTCAGATGAAAATGTTACGGGGATATTACTTTTGGCCTAACCACCGCTTACTAAAGCGCCAAAGCAATAATTCTTGCATAAGTAGCGGTTGCCCAACTACTACCATTCCATATATGACCTAATTGGTGAATTCCTGTTCGTAATTGCTGGCCTCTTTCGTTTTTATTTGAAAAATAAAATTCATTTGCCTTTCTTATCCTTGACTTTACTATAGATTTATTGATATTTTTTAGAGTATTGTAAAATTAGCTTTTTAGTTTCAATAATAAGCTCAGTCCGAATAATAAGCTCAGCCCCAGGCAGTTTTTACTAAGGCTCTGATATATAGGGAAAAGTTTCCTCCCCGATATTATAAAAAAGGAAATTATTATGGACTTAATACAAAAGTTAGCATCCTATCGTAATCCTGAGCTTTCAGAAACTCTGGAGGATATTAAGAAGTGTTGTTTGAGAATTATCTGGAAAAATTCTCTCCTTCCTTGGTTTACAAACCACGATGTTAGTCATTCAGAGGAGATAATTCACCTTCTAGGCCAGTTACTTGAACCGATTAAAGAAAGCTCCGATTTTCTTAGCGAGCATGAATTATTCATCCTTCTTGCCTCAGCCTATTTGCACGATATTGGAATGCAATGTTTAAAGGTCGATGATATTACTATAGACAATCTAACCCAAATAGAATATGAGATCATACGCAAACGGCATGCGCAAGAAAGTTACCATATAATTCTAAAAGGAGTTGCCCGGAAATTGGATAGAGATGATTTTCATCTCCCTCACATTGATGAAGAATATCTTCCTCTGATTGCCAAAATTTCCAAAGGCCATGCCACTGGTTTTTATAAAGAGATAATTGAGGAATTTGCTCAAGAGCAGACATATGCCAAAAATAGACCAATTAGAGGTCGGCTTTTAACCTCCCTTTTAATGATTGGTGATGAGCTTGATATGCAAGGAAAAAGAGTGGATTTCACCAAAATCGCCCATTATACCTTATCAGCCCACTCCCAAGTTCATTGGTACAAACATCATTATGTAGAATTTATTGAAATGAAAAATGGGGCCCCTCATTTAATCCTTAAATTTCCTCAAAATTCCCATGCTTACCAAGAGCTGATTCAAGAAATGATTGAAAAAAAACTGAAGGAACAAATAGAAAAGGTCAAACCAATATTGAGGGAATCAACCTCCGGCAGATTACACCTTGATGAAAATCTTAACACTGAAATTAGGATCGATAGAACACCAACAACCAGAGAATTACCAAAAGATGCTTTAAGGGAATTAAGAAAAATGTTAGGAAAAGACGAGCCTAAAATTTCCTCGGCAGAGGCAGAGGTAAGTGAGGTTAATCTTATTTATCCCAAACCAAGTCCCTTATTTACCGGCAGAATTGAAAAATTAGAAAAGTTTAAAGAGGTCCTGGAGTGTTCAAGTATAATTTCCATTGAAGGATTGGGAGGCATTGGGAAAACTGAATTTGCAGCCAAATGCCTTGAAGATTTTGTTCCCAAAGAGAAAGTTGTCTGGTTTGATTGTCTTCAAGACTCAAAACTTGACGCACTTATTGATCGTGCCGGTTTTTCAGAAGTAATCAAAGGTGAGAATAAAACCGAACTTGCCAAGTTTAGTGGTTTTGCCGATCTTATTGAAAGGAAGGGTAAAATTATCTTCCTTGATAATTTTCAAGAGGTAATGGATGATTCATTTGGGAAATTCCTGCAATTTTCGGAAAGGCGTTTACTGCAAGCAAAAATAATACTGATTGCACGAGAACATCCGGAATTTGAGGGAGTGCGTATTGTACCTATAAAATTGCCGGGACTGGAAAATGACTCCATTGAATATTCAAAAAAAATAATAGACAGTTTTTATGCAGATGTAACAGTGAGTGATCATGAGCTTACAGATGTTTGTGACAATTTGGATGGGCATCCCTTGGCCATAGAGCTGGCTATTCAGCTTCTTCATTATGGCGAATCAGCCCAAGATATAATCCCCAAGATAGTAAGCCTGAAAGGCAAAAGTGAAGAATTGAGCCGCAGGCTGCTTGATGAAATTTTTAACCATCCTAAAAGCACTGAGCTGGAAAAGCGGTTTATGCTGAATTTTTCCGTATTGAGGGGCAAGGTTGATAAAAAGGCCCTTCATTCAATTTTGGATGGTGATGATACAACCTTATACAGATTGATAGACAAACACATGATTACCCGCACGGACAGTCTATACTGCACTCATCCTTTAGTGAAAGAATTTTGCTATTATCGCCTTGATAACAAAAAAGAAGTCCACAAAAAAACAGCAGAATACTTCAAGACCATAAGAAAAGAATATTTCGATCCTTTATTAGAAGAAGAGATTTTTTATCACCTTTTACAAAGCGGGCATTTTCAAGAGACTGCGGACTTGATTTCTGAAAAAGGAGATAAATTTATACTTTCCGGTTATACGAATTCCTTAAAAGAGAAAATTGATACTATTATTTCAAAAAATATTATACGACCGGATTTTTTCCTCTTTTATGGCGACATAGCCCAAATAAAAGGTGATTGGAAAGACGCCTCTCATTGCTTTGATAAAGCCTTTTCTTTTCCTGAGGTTGAGGAAAAAATAAGCGCTAAGGCATATCTAAAATATGGGGAAATGCTTTACAGGCAGGGTGAAGTCAAAGAATCCTTAAGTTACTTTGAAGACAGCTGTAAAATTTGCAAAAAAATCCCTTATCCTAAGGGTGAAGCGAGAAGCTTAAATGATATTGGCTTAGTGTATAAAACCTTTGGAAATCTTTCTCAAGCAGAGGGAAAAATTAATGAAGCCTTACAGATATATAAAGATATCGATGATCTGGAAGGAATTGCTACATCTCTCAATAACATTGGTAGTGTTCTTCATAGTAAGGGTGATTTGAAAGGGGCCTTGGATAAACATAATGAAAGTTTAGCAATTCGAAAAGAAATCGGTGATAAATCTGGAATTGCTGGATCTCTTAACAATATTGGTAATATTCATCAAGATAAAGGTGATTTGAAAGGTGCCTTGGATAAACATCATGAAGGTTTAGTAATTCAAAAGGAAATCGGTGATAAAGCTGGAATTGCTACAGCTTTCAATAATATTGGTAATGTTCTTCGTGCTAAGGGTAATTCGAAAGGGGCCTTGGATAAATATAATGAAAGTTTGGCGATTCAAAAAGAAATCGGTGATAAGCCAGGAATTGCTACATCTCTCCATAACATTGGAAGTGCTCTCCATGCTAAGGGTCATTTGAAAGGGGCTTTGGATAAATACCATGAAAGCTTAGTAATTAGAAAAGCAATCGGAAATAAAGCAGAAATTGCTACATCCCTCAATAACATTGGAAGTGTTCTTCGTACTAAGAGTGATTTGAAAGGGGCCTTAAATAAATACCATGAAAGCTTAGCAATTAGAAAGGAAATCGGTGATAAGAAAAAAATCGCTGTAAGTTACTTCAACATTGGTGTGGCTTATCAAAAGGGCAAAAATTATTCTCAATCCTTACAGAACTTCTTAATATCATCTGCCTTGGAAAATCAGCTGGGAATAAAAGATCAGAAAACAGTAGATTCCATATTCGAAATTAGGAAAATTCAGGGATTAACAAAATTTAAAGATTGTCTTGAAGAGGCTTTCAAGGCACTGCCGCAAGATTTAAAGCCCTTTGTAAATCTGCAGGAATTTATCAAGGATGAAACGATTCACTACAAAAACCCAAAACCTGGAAGAAACGATTCTTGCCCTTGTGGAAGCGGCAAGAAATATAAAAAATGCTGCGGAAAATGAAAAAATCAGATTGAGCGAAAAAATAAACAGTTCTTGGAAATAAAGAAATCAGCTAAAGAAAAAAATCAAAAAGAAAAAAAGAGAATTAAGAGAGATTAATTGTAAGCGTATCAGTAATAAGCGTATCAATAATAAGCTTATAAATAGCTGAATTTTTTAAAAGGTATGAATAATATGCAAAATAAGAAAAATGATAAGGATAGCCCTCTGGAGTTTTTCACCGCCCAAATAAGAAAACAGTTAGGTGATAATCTTAAGCAGATTATTTTATTCGGGTCCAGAGCCAGGGGAGAAAATCTACAAGATTCCGATTATGATTGCTTATTAATTGTTAAAGAGACCTCCCGTATTGTTAAAGATACAGTTGATGAAGTGGCGGGGGAGGCCCTTTACCAATATAGTGCAATCATTTCGGCCATTATTATTTCTGAAGAAAAATATAGTCAACAAAAATATAGTCCCCTCTTAATGAATGTTGCCAGAGAGGGCGTCCCCTTATGAATGAGGAAAAGCAACTAAAGAATCAATTAAAAAATATGATAAAAAAAGCTCAACGCTCTATGGCGGCAGCAGAAAGACATGTTAAAGAGGGGGATTATGACTTTGCTTCATCCCGTGCTTACTATGCTGCTTTTTATAGTATGGAGGCTATATTATTAACCAAAAATCTTATTTATTCTAAGCACAGTGGCGTAATCAGCGCTTTCAATCAACATTTTATTAGAACGGCTGTCTTTCCAAAAGAATTCAGCAAATTAATTGCTCGGCTTTTTCGTGAAAGACAGATAGGCGATTACGAATTCGATCTTAGTATTGAAGAAGACGAAGCTAAGGAAGATCTTGAAGCTGCAAAAAAAATCATAAAAGATATTATCACCTATTTAGGCAAAGAGGGCTTTTGGGACCCATCCGCCTCTTAACTTCCTGGTGATGGTCATCTTAAATATCATTACAATATTTTCTTCAGGTTGCACAATCCAGTATTCTTTCACTCCATGTCTTTCATACAGGCTCTTTACAGCTTTTCAATAAGTTATAACGACATTGCTGATAGTATGTTAGGAGCCTGTCATAGAGGAAAAATTTTTCTTTCATATCTTTAGGAGCAGTAGACAAAGAGACTATTTCTATAATTAGATCAGGGGCACCCTGACAACCTCTCTCATTTAATTTATTTGGATCGCGAACAAGGATATCTGGTTGAACAACTGTTTGGATATCCTCCTCTTTCTCGTTTCCAGTAGGAAGCCTTAAATCAAAAGGAGCGCAATAAACTTCACCAGGCTTGTCTTTTAAATAATCATAGAATCGGTAAAATAAAGCACCAAGTATCTTTTGATGCCGCATTGAAGGGGCTGTGCTCATATCATAGGCAACCCCATCAATAAGTTCCCATCTTTCATTATCTGGCCACTTAAGTAAATCGCTATAGCGATATATTTTTTGTGTTTTTTTTGGCAGTACACATCAATCTTCCTTCTTTATTTTATAATTAGTACTTACCTGTAAGGTCTATTTTTAACTTTTGGAAATAACCTATAGTAAAAATATAAAAGCGTCAAGTTGTAAACTGATAAGAATTAAGCCAAAGCGGCCGCAGTTTACTAATTGTACTTTTTAAAACAACTTTAAGGTCGCCGGCTATGAATTATTTCGTTTTGCGGTGAATACAACCTTCGACTTTTTTTCTTATGGATATTTTTCCTATTTTAAACCGATTTAAAAAAGGTCGCTCGTGGCCGGAAGCCGGACCTTCGATAGATACAATTATCCTTTACTGATATTGATGGAACTTCTTTTATCCTTAGCAGCACATCTTGATTGATAACCCCTGAGCGAAAAAAGAGGGAAGAGGAAGCACTAAAGAGCCAAAAAATGAGGTCCCTCGGCATTCTTGCTGGTGTGGTATTGTTCATGATTTATAACATTTAAGTTTTTATTATTTGGGAGCCGAGATGAAAACTTTATCGAAAGTATCCCTAATATCCGATTTCCTGTTGCGAAATCGTATTCGTTTAACCTTCTTCATTTTTACTTTATGTATTCTTAAGGACATTCATACAAAAGTCCGGCCTAATGATATTTGTAATATACAAAATTTTTTTGGATTTTGGGGCTTGATTCTTGTTTTGTTTGGTGTTGCTCTTAGAAGCTGGGCAGCAGGAATCATTCATAAAAACAGATCATTAGCAACCAATGGCCCTTACTCTCTGACGCGTCATCCTTTATATATAGGCTCCTTTCTTATGGCTTGCGGATTTTGTGCTATTATTGGAAACAGTAAAAATATTTTGGTTGTATTAGTGATAGCGCTTTTATTTTATTTACCCAAAATACGCAAAGAAGAATATAAACTTGCGCAGAAATTTAGCGAAGATTGGAAGAAGTACCTTCAGCAGACATATTTGGTATTCCCCAAAACTTTTCTCCAAAATGTTAATTCCTCATGGTCATTAGCACAATGGAAGAAGAATAAAGAATACCGAGCCTTCATCTCTGCCATAATTGCATTATTTATGCTTAAAATCATCCATGAATATTCTCATTGGTAATATATCGACAGTTGTTTTAAAAATACACCAATTTTAGCTCTTGCCTTTTGATAGTTGTTTCTATATTCTAAAGTTTATAATATTCGGCATCCATCATTAGTCAGTTTATACTTTTTTAATCGACCATGAAGAGCATGAAGGTTTTCTAATTTCTTCATGTCTTTCATGCTCTTCATGGTCGAAAAATAAAAAGCAATAAAATACCAGTTTTCTTCCCAAAAGAACTAAAAGTGTCAACTACTTTTAGTTCTTTATGAAGGATGCCTAATATTCCTATATTTGTATCCTATTTAAATTTTGTGGTGAGCTAAAAAATTATCAAAGTAATACAAATGATTTAGTTGATATAATTTGAGTGTTAACTTTTTTCGTTGAATTGATAACCAAATTCCTCAGATTAGTTAA
>JAUWIR010000251.1 GCA_030605265.1 Pseudomonadota bacterium
AAAATTACCTCATTACTTGGGATTCTTTGAGTTTGTCCATAATGTTAGACGACGGGGTAAAGCACTTTTAGCTTCTATGCTTAATTTGCTCTTAAACTAACAACCTGGAATCCAGGAAGAGCCTAAATTAATTCAAAGTGCAAGGAAATGAAAACTCTTATTGATCTGGAGATGCATCAGTTACTAAAGAGGGGATTCTTGATAATTAATTATTTATTAATAAGTTACATTTTTTTAGATTAGTTTTATCAACGTGTTCCTTCACTCCCATATTGACACAATGGCTGGTTAAACGATAAACTGGGGAAGTTGTTTTTTAGTTTTATTATATGAAATAAATTAAGAGAGGTCTTTCCGTTTATTATGAAAGAAATAATTGGATATAGCGCCTATAATATATGCGAAGATGCTTATGAATATAATGAAAATGAATGTTTTATTGCCGATTCAATTGAATCTTTGAGAGATTTTATCAAAGGCGCAGGGTTTTCTGTAAAAAACTATAGAGCAGTGAATGTGCGGCTAAGCGATATTTTGGATGATTACGGTGTTTCCTACGGTAGTTACTGTATGGAACACGAGGCGTTGAAAAAATTTGAACAAGCGGCACGTATTGCCGGAATAAAGTATGACCTGGAAGATTATGATGAGACCCTGGTTAATGTAGAAATACACCTTCCAAACAAGAGTTATCATCCGGGAAAAATATCTTCGGATATTTCGAATGATAAGCTTTCAGCTAAGGGTATACAGAAAAAAGATGATGCCCATGTTATCAGTTTTCCTTCATATAAAAATCCTTTTCTCGTTTATAGGCAAATTTGTACTAACCCTGCTTGCTCAAACAATCACCTCAATTTTTCCTTTGTTGAGGTTGACCACAAATTAAAGCCTGTAGTCAATCCTTTATCCTTCTCAATTCACCTTGATCTTGAAACCGGAGAGGAAATTAGGCCCCCTGAGCGTCCCGAGAGGATTAATCAGTTTGTAGAGGAATTCCTGAATGCTCTAACTGAGGAGATGAGAGGGGATTTCCTATCGGAGATTCGTTCTATTAAGAGTGACCAAAAGCGTTTAGACGAATACCGGTTTGATAAACGAGATGTTTTGGATGGGGTGTTGGTCCCTTACACAGCCATTGTTTCCGAGAAGGGAAGTATTGCTCATGGAGGCCGGGAGGCCTCCTTCGGTTTGCTTCACAAAGGACACGAGTATTTAATTGAAGATTTCTATTGTTCGGACCCGGATTGTCAATGTAAAAAAGCCCACCTGCAATTTTTTAAAAAAATAAATGAAGTGAGCGGAAAATTGACTATTATCGATTGCTTTATGGCTGAGATGTCATTTGAAAAGGGTAAAATGCAGGTCTCTCAACTATTTAAAAGTAGTAAGCAGGAGGCTGAGGAAGTTATCAGGGAGTGGAAGGTCCGGAACCCTGATATATTGGGCCTTCTAAAGAGTCGATATAAAAAGGTAAAAGAAATTGGCAAGCGAAGTCTTGAGGGCAAAGGGTTTTTTAAAATACCCGAACCAATAGAACCAATAGTGAAACCCTCTATCAAAAAAAAGAAAATAGGCAGGAATGAGCCTTGTCCGTGCGGCAGCGGAAAGAAGTATAAAAAATGCTGCGGCGCTTGATAATAGGTGGGGACAATTATTTTTATGGTTAGAGAAAGGTAGTAATATTTATGGCAAGATATAATGAAGATGTAGTTTATCAAACGCAGGCCCAGGCCTTAAATGACTATTATACAGTTGATAGTCTTAAAGCAATAGCTAAGTTGATTTGTGAAAAGGGCCCCACCAGAAAGGCTGAAATAATTGAAGAAATGGTAGCAGCCATGAAAGGGGAAAATCTGAAAAGGTTATTTGGAAGATTATCGAAAATTGAGCAATCCGCTGTTGCTGAGGCTGTTTTTGCCGGGGATGGAAAATTTGATGAGGAACAATTTAGAGCAAAATATTCAAAGACCCTTGAACTTGATCAAAGCTCAGGATACAGAACTGATGGTCATCTCATTGATCTATTTATCATTAATGGACAAGTAACTGCTGATATACGCTGTTCCTTGAAAGCGTTTGTCTCTAAACCAAAAGCGGACAACATGAAATATGTTGCCAATCTGCCGGCTACAATTAAATCTGATGATCAAGACGAGGAAGAACTGCCCCTGAAAACAAGGGAAACTGCACGCGCGGCCCTGGATAATTTGTTGGCGGTTTTAAGGCTCATTGACGGTGGTAAAGTTAAGGTAAGCCAGAGCACAGGGCGGCCCACTGCAGCCACAGTAAAAAATATGTCCCAACTTTTAAAAGGAGGAGACTGGTATGAAGAAGCAGCTTCGGAACTGTGTGAAGACATAGGCCCGATACAGGCCTTTGCCTGGCCGATCATTGTTCAGGGCACAGGGCTTGCCAAAGCGGAAGGAAATACTCTTCAGTTAACTGCTGCAGGGAAAAAAGCCCTACAAGAGAATTTGCCCAAGGTTATTAAAGCGTGCTGGAAGAAGTGGGAAAAAAATAAGATCATTGATGAATTCAGTCGTATTGAAAACATAAAGGGGCAAAAATCCTCAAGCGGGCGCGCTCTCACATCCCCCTCAACAAGAAGGCCGCTGATCAACGAAGTGCTTGGTCACTGTTTACCGGATAAATGGGTCTCGGTGGAGGAATTGTACCGTTTTATGAAATCAAAAGGTCTTGAATTTGAAGTTGCCCGCTATGCCTTGAAACTTTATATTGGTGATTCCCAATACGGCCGGCTTGACGATTATGGAAATTGGGACCTCATTGAGGGGCGCTATTTTCTGGTTTATTTATTTGAATATGCTGCAACTTTAGGGTTAATTGATGTGGCTTATACTCATCCTGTAGGGGCACGTGCGGATTATTATGACAGCTGGGGTAGTGATTGTTTAGATTTTCTTAGTCGATATGACGGGCTTACATATATACGTATCAATCCTCTGGGGGCTTATGCCTTGGGTATGGCCGATCAATATGTGCAGGCGGAAATAGAAACCTCTTTGGTCCTGAAGGTATTGCCCAATCATGAAATTGTCATAACTGATAAAAATGCTTTATCTTTCGCTGATAGATTATTTTTGGATAAAACATGTAATAAGGTCACTTCATGTCTTTGGCGGATTAGCCCTCAGTCTTTACTAAAGGCAGCTCAGGAGGGAACAGCGCCGGAAGAAGTTCTCCGATTCCTTAAGGCCGCATCTTCAGTGTCCATCCCGCAAACCGTCATTACTTTGTTAAAGGATGCTCAAAAACGCTCAACGCATCTTAAGTATTTAGGGAGGGCCCATTTAATTAACTGTGCAGATCCTGTGCTTATTCAATTGATAACCAAGGATAAAAATTTATCGAAAATGTGTATGACTGCAGGCGATAGGTTTATCGTGGTCCTGCCGGGCATGGAAAATTCATTTTTAAAGGCCTTGACCGATATCGGCTATATGGTGCCTCAATTTAAGGAGCAGATATAGAAATGACTACTACTTATGAACCATCCAATCCTTTAATTGTCCAAAGCGATCATACTGTTTTGGTGGAAGTTTCCAGCCCGCGTTATGAGGAGGCCAGGAATGCGCTGGTTCGGTTTGCAGAATTAGTCAAGTCTCCGGAGCATATTCATACCTATCGTCTTACGCCCCTTTCTATCTGGAATGCTTGTGCTGCAGGTATTTCCACAGATGAAATCACCGGGGCGCTATGTCGGTTTTCCAAATATCAAGTGCCGGAACATATCTTGGTTGAAGTTGGCGATTTTGCCTCCCGGTATGGTCGTCTTCGATTAGTCTTAGGCCTTGGGGGACTTGTTCTCTCTGCTGATAAAAAAACGTTGGCGGAAGAAATTGCCCATAATAAACTGGCTATTGGTCTATTGTCGGATCGTCTTTCAGACACGGATTTTCTTATTAAGCCTGCAGATCGAGGTAAAATTAAGCAAGCCCTTATTAAAATCGGCTTTCCTGCTGAAGATTTGGCCGGGTATGTCAAGGGAGAGCAAGCTCATTTTTCTGTGCGTGAGGTTTCTTTATCAGGCGAGCGATTTAGTTTTCGCCCTTATCAAAAAGAGGCTGCGGAAATTTTTTATGCAGGTGGCTCCGAATATGGCGGAGCAGGGGTTATTGTGTTGCCCTGCGGGGCCGGGAAAACTATTGTGGGCATATCCTGCATGCAGCAGCTTCAGACGTCAACCCTCATATTAACCACCAATGTGACGGCCATTCGGCAGTGGAAAGCGGAGCTTTTGGATAAAACAACATTAATAGAAGAGAATGTCGGTGAATACAGCGGCGCTTGCAAAGAGATCAAGAAAATCACCATAGCCACTTACCAGATTATGACTTATCGCCCTGACAAGGAAGGAGAATTTCCCCACCTAACCCTTTTTGACGATCACAATTGGGGATTGATTATTTATGATGAAGTCCATATGCTGCCGGCGCCTGTCTTTCAGGTTACCGCAGGATTGCAGGCACGCCGGAGGCTGGGTTTGACCGCCACCCTGGTAAGAGAAGACGGTAAGGAAGATGATGTTTTTGCCCTTATCGGCCCTAAAAAGGTTGATGTGCCCTGGAAAGAGTTGGAACACCAGGGATGGATCGCTGCGGCCAAGTGTTGTGAAATCCGTCTGCCTTTACCTGAAGATCTGCAAATGCCCTATGCAGTTGCCGATAAACGGAAAAAATTTCGTATTTCATCAGAAAACCCGGCAAAACACAAAATCGTTCAACATATTATGGCCTTTCATCAGAATAAACAAATCCTTTTAATCGGTATGTATATTGATCAACTAAAAGAACTTGCCGATCAACTTGATATTCCTTTAATCACCGGGTCAACATCCCAGATCAAGCGGGATGAGCTGTATAAGGATTTTAAGGAAGGCAAAATAACTATGCTGGCGGTTTCTAAAGTGGCCAACTTTGCAGTAGATTTACCTGATGCCTCAGTGGCCATACAAATTTCCGGGACCTTTGGTTCCCGTCAAGAAGAGGCCCAGCGGCTGGGCAGGATTTTACGACCTAAATCAGGAGACAACCGAGCGCATTTTTATTCCCTGGTGACCCGCGATACAGTAGAACAGGATTTTGCCTTAAAACGTCAGTTATTTTTATGCGAGCAAGGTTACGAATATAATATCAAGGATGCGGATTCTTTTATGATGAGGCCCATATAGTTGAAGAAAAGAGCCCTCTCATTGAAGAGCACAATCGAGATAACCAGCCCCGGTCAGGGTAAATAAGTCTTTTCCGGTGCCATTGCCTTATCATGACGATAATTTAAGTGGATCTGTATTACTTATTCACTTATTATTTTGGATTTTATTACGATGATTTCAAAAATTGTTTTTAATTACCCATTTTTTTTTAATTAGTAAAATGGGCGCTAGTTCAGTTTGATGCAAATGGTAGAAAAAGAAATTAAACCGCAGGAGAAAATACAATTCACCTCTGAGGAATTCAACCAGATATTTGATGCAATTGATGGTGGGGTGTGTGTGATTGATAAAGATTTCAACCTGCTTCAGATAAATAGCTCCTTGTCTGCTCTGTGGGACTTAAAAAAGAGCGAGGTGGTTGGGAAAAAATGTTATGAGGTATTTCACTCGTGTGCCTGCCATACTTCTCAGTGCCCATTAATCAGGATTTCGGGTGGAGAGAAGAAGATTGAATGTAAAATAGAAAAAAACCAAACTAAGGGCAGTGCAATTTATCAAACTGTAAAAATAACTTCCTTACGAAGCCCTGCAGGCCGGTTGAAAGGTATTATTCTCAATTTTAAGGATATTACCGATCAAAAGCAAGCACAAATAGAGTTACAGGAAAGCGAAGGACGATACCGTTCATTTGTTCAGAATTTTAAAGGCATTGCTTATCAAGGTGGCTTGGATTTTAAAGTAATTTTTTTCCATGGCGCTGTTGAGGCCGTCACCGGTTACACTGAAGCTGAATTTATTGCCGGTAAACGCTGGGACCAGCTAATCCATCCTGATGACTTGCCTGAGATTTATGAAAGGGATACCAAACGATTATGGTCAATCCCGGATTATTCAAATGAAAGAGAGTACCGGATAATCCGAAAGGACGGAAAGATAAGATGGGTACATGATAGTATTCAGAATTTTTGTGATGATGCAGGAAAACCGATAGGTGTTCAAGGGGCCCTCTATGACATTACTGAACAAAAGCAGACAGAGATAGCGCTACGAAACTATCAGAAAGCCGTGGAAGGATCGCAAGATCTCGTTGCTGCCATAGACTTCAATTATGTATACCTATTCATTAATGAGGCTTTTCTGAAATATCGCTCCATGGATCAGCATCAAGTAATAGGCCACACAGTTACAGAAATACTTGGGGAAGAAGTATTTCAGAAGACGGTAAAGCCACAAATTGACCGCTGTCTTCAGGGAGAATATGTTGAATACGAGATGTCATTCCATTATCCTGAATTAAAAGAGCGGCATTTACATGTTTCCTATAATCCTCTCAAGGCAGATGATGGTAAGGTTACCGGCGCAGTATCTATTATCAGAGACATTACCGAACAAAAGAGCGCGCAAAGGGCCCTGGAGAGGACTGAGAATAAATTAAAGGCCATGCTGGAATCTATTGGCGACCACATGAGTATGATGGATGAAGAATTAAATCTTCTCTGGGCTAATAAAATTGCCAGGGGCCTTTTTGGGGATGATATTATAGGAAAAAAGTGCTATCAGGTTTACCATAAAA
>JAUWIR010000274.1 GCA_030605265.1 Pseudomonadota bacterium
AATTTGGAATAGTTGATTCGGTTTTATATTTCCGCAGAAAAAATAGTACGAGGAAAAAGCTCTTGGTTTATGAAAGAAAGTTATTGGATTTGCGGGAATAAATTTATAAGCGCCCTTGAGGGTATTCATGATGCCAAAAATTTGCAGCGAATTATTCAGATCAGCGGAAAGCTCTAGAAATTCGCATACTCCCATATCAGTGCATTGGACGTATTCAGGTGCATCTAAAAAGCTTAAAAGAAAAATGAGGCTTATTAAAAGCCCCCCTAAGAGTAGAATAAACTGTTTTGTTTTTTTCGGATTGTCCATAGGAATTCTACTAATAAACCTTTCTTATTTTTTATTATAGCCGCTTATCTTTTATTATAGCCAATCCTCATTTAATTATGCAAATTTATCTCACTGAGATAATAAAAAATAATTTTCCATAGATTTTGCGGTTTAACGTCATAAGATTTATACAATTTTTTTTCTTTTGAAACTGGAATCCCTTTTTAGAGATTTCTATTTTGCTATTTTGCAAATTTGCTTAAGATGGTTGAATTTTTTGCCTTTAAAGGGAGTAGTATAAATAGAATAAGCATTATCCGGCAAAGGATAGTATCCCATGGCATTTCATATGCAAATCAGTTCTTTGGGCTTAAAAATAAAGCAAGATTCTAAAGCAGGTTAGTGAGATGGGCATAGGCCATTTTTTTATATTTTTTATTTTCTTAAACCTTATAAATTCAATGTCTATTATTTTGTTTTACTATTCCTTGTATGATAAATTGTGAAGAGCCTACGTAAGCTGATAACTTATGGTAATCGGAACTATTGATTTTTAATTATCTAATAAAATCAAAAAGGGGGGTGTGAGGAAAAAATAGCCAATTTCCATTGAAAAAGAAGGGATGAGGAATATGCTAAGAAAAAAAGTGTTTGTTAAACTTACTTTTTTTATAGGAATATTGATTGCTTTAGGGCTTTTATTTATTCCTGTTGCTCACGCTCAATATTGGGCAGCTATACCACCGTATAATACTTTATGGCCGTTGTGGTATTTATTTTTAACATTATTTTCTCTATAATCGTTTCAGGTTTAATTTGCTCCACTTATTACAAGACCGTCAATTGCTTACATTTTTTAAGACTTTCAAGGACAAGAGGGTTATGTTCAGGATGAAATTAAAAACAAAACTGCTTCTTATACTTCTTTTCCTGGGGGTCTTTGATGCAGCCATCCCCCCCATTATCGGGGCGATACTTATATATATAATACTTCAAAGGCCGCCTTGGTTTAGAGATGTAGTAAAAGAAATTTATAATGAGTGATCAGGGTGTGATAAATCTTTTTGATTAACTGGAAAGCATAGGACGGCTCATCTAAAAATCTCATTGCATAGGTTGTTTTTTTCAAGGAAGGAGCTTTTGTACAGTGGTAAGAAAAGTATCCATTTGCTCATCCGAGCCAATAGTTACTCTTAAGTAATTATCGATCCGAGGGGTCTTAAAATATCTCACCAAAATGCCCCACTCTTTTAGTTGTGAGAATAGTTTTTCAGCAGGATGGACAGGATGGGTGATGAAAAGAAAATTAGCTTTGGAATCAATTACCTTAAATCCGAAATCTATCAGCTGATTTGCTGTTTGTTCTCTGGTAGTAATAATTTTGTTTCTTATATTGTTAAAATAAGTGGTATCTTTTATGGCCTCTTTCGCGCAAGCCAAAGCCAGCCGATCGATTGTATAAGAGTTAAAAGAATTTTTTACTCGATTAAGCCCTTCAATGAGGTCTTTGTGCCCAAGAGCAAAGCCAAGGCGCAAGCCGGCCAAAGAACGTGATTTTGAAAGTGTTTGAATAATCAAAAGATTCGGATATTGAGAAAGGAGACTAACAGCTGATTTACCCCCAAAATCAATATAGGCTTCATCAATAATGACCATGACTTCTTTATTTTTTTCTAAGACATGCTTAATTTTTTCTATTGGTAAATATTTCCCTGTAGGAGCATTCGGATTGGGGAAAATAATGCCAAAATTCTTTTTGGTAAGTTGATCAACAGGAATGGAGAACTCATGATCAAGAGGGATTAAATGATAATCAATATGAAAAAGCTTGGCGTATACCGTATAGAAGCTGTAGGTTATATCCGGGAAAAGGATGGGTTTTTTAGGATTAAAGAAGGCCGGGAAGGAAAAGGCCAGGATTTCATCTGAACCGTTTCCAATGAATACTTGATCCTTACTTAAAGTAAAGTATTCAGCAATTACACAGCGCAGTTCATTACAATCAGGATCAGGGTATAATCGTAAGTCCTCATTAGCAGCTTTTCTAATAGCTTTGATAACTTCAGGAGAGGGGGGGTATGGATTTTCATTCGTATTTAACTTAATATATTTTTTGTCCCTTGGTTGTTCTCCTGGAACATAGGGAGTAATTTGTTTAGCAATTTCACTCCAAAAAATGCTCATCTTTAATTTAACCTTAAATTAAAAGAATTTCCTTTTACAAAAGTGCTTCTATTATAAATCAAGTGCTTTTATTATAAATACCCTTTCATTTTATATCAACTGATCATTTCTATAAATATCTATAAATATAAAATAAAAACAAACTTAAACAGTAAACCCGGAATCTGTTAACCCTTACTATTGTTCAACTGTTGAGCAAAAGATTGCTCTTAATCTTATTACATTTTCTTTGTGGCAAATCAATTAGCTTAGATTAATCAATCTATTAAAAAATTTTCACCAAGCCTTTTTTCTCCGGCACTAAAAATGCTCTTCTCAAGTGCACGAAGGTTTACTTTTTAATACATTTTGGTTCAGACCTGGCCGGATTGAGGACTAGATAATGCAATTAAGATATTTATATTTGAAAAGAGCAAGCAAATCAAGATTGCCTTTTTTTCTTTTATTAATTATTTTAGTCAATTTGTTTTTTCTCTCTCCACTATATGGGCAGTCAAGGATAAGTGGAAATACGCTTTCACCCTTTACCTTTTTCTTTGATCCAATTTCTGTTTATCCAGTGTTTCAATCCCTGTTTTCTCCAATACCAATAAACTCTTTTTCCCTTGATTATCTTCTTGCCAATAGAAATAGGCAGGGTTTAGATACAGTCCCAATAAGTAATATTCTCAATACCATCATACCTAACAGGAGTGCCTTTTCAGTAAATAATTTACCCTATTCTCCTCAAACAGAGTATACGTCCTCGATAAATAGCCGGATTTCAATAAATAATATTTTAACAAATTCTTTCAATCCGATAAATGCATTTTTGCTTAATTCTTCTCCAGTAAGCGCATCAATCATCAATAGTTCTTTTTCCTTAAATAATCCCAGTCTGGCAAATGTAAATTATGTTAATTCTCAGGTTCCTCTTCCTTTGAATCAATTTCTTTCTTATCCCTTATTTTCTCCACAGATTAATGGATTTTTTAATTGGCGCAGCACTGAAGTAATTGTTCCCCTTGATGCTATTCCAATCTATACATTCGTGGTGGTAAATACTTACCCTCATGATTTGTCTGCTTTCACACAGGGGCTTGTTTATGAGAACGGTTTCTTGTATGAAGGAACAGGCATCCCTGGTCGCTCTTCATTGCGCAGGGTGGAGCCGGAGACTGGGAATATTCTGCAAATGATTGAGCTTGCTCCTCAATATTTTGGTGAAGGCATCACCATATGGGGAAATACTATTGTTCAGCTGACCTGGTTACATCAAATCGGCTTTGTTTACGATAAAGTGACTTTTGAGCTGCTTCAGGAGTTTTCCTATCCCACTGAAGGCTGGGGAATTACCCACGACGGACAGAACCTCATTATGAGTGATGGGACAGCCACCTTGCATTTCTTAGACCCGGTTACTTTTGTTGAGACCTCTCAACTTGAAGTATTTGATGCTGATGGCCCTGTCACCAGGCTCAATGAACTGGAATATATTAAAGGGGAAATTTTTGCCAATGTGTGGTTAACTGATCGTATAGCCAGGATCTCTCCAAAAACAGGACAGGTAATCGGATGGATCGATCTGACCGGTCTTCTAAATTCCGGCGAACTTCTTTATCCTGTTGACGTGCTCAATGGCATAGCCTATGATTATCTGAATGATCGGCTTTTGGTGACAGGAAAATTTTGGCCCTTCCTATTTGAAATCGATTTGATCCCTTTGCCGTGACACATTATTAGATTCACTAATGAGAAAAATTATTTTATTAAAAATTATCTTTTCAATCCTTTTATCCTGTCTAGAGGGTTTTATGCAGGGTTGTTACCTTATAAAGAATTAGAAATTCCCTTAATTTAATTTGAACATCAGATTTTATTAATTACTTAGAAGGGGATTTGGTATAATTTTTGCATAAAAGTTTACATATATATTATTTTTATAACTTACACCTGACCATAATGAGTGGCTAAAAAAACATAAGGAGGTCCTTTATGGATGTTAGATTTAAAATTTCTTGAATTATTTATCAATAAAATGGTAGATAACAAGCAAGTATTCAAAGGGTAAAGAGCAGAAAATATAGCGTTTGAGGTTTCCCTAATAAAAAAGTTAGGGATTTTTTTTCTCTAAAAACCAAGTGTAACGGCTATGATTGTAATAAGGAGTTTACTATGGCCAAAGGTTAGTATTTGAACATTCGACCTTAAGTTATTGACATTCGATTATACATATACATTTATACATTTTTTTTATTTATGAAAAATAGAGGTCGGAAATTGGCGCAATATTATTATGGTTATTTTGGTCACAATCTTTTTCTCATTTTTTAAAAAGTAGGTAATGTGACCAAATAAAAAAAGGGGGTATAAATGAAAAAGATATTTTTTAAGTTTTGGAAGATAAGCGCAACCATATTAGCTATATTTACCTTAAGTTTATTGATTACCTCGAAGGCAAAGGCATATTATTCTCCTTATCCCTCTCCTTATCCCTCTCCTTATTCCTCTCCTTATTCTAGTTCTTATAGCCCCTATGCCCCTGGTGGATATGGGTATGGCCCTATGCCTTACTCCCCTGTTCCCGCGTTATATGGTGGGGGGTATGGGTATGATAGTTATTCAAGTTCTTCAAAGAGATGGGCCGGCTGGGATGATGATGATTGGGAAGAATTCATAGAGGAATTACAGGAAGAGTATCCTGATTTGGAAGGTGTAGACTGGGGTGATTGGGAGGATTGGGACGAGGATGATTGGGAAGAACTGGAGGAAACCCTATCAAGCCTGAAAAGTACTGAAAGACTGGAAAACTTTATCGAGGACATTATTGAAAAATGGGATGAATACACCTCTTCTAACTGGGAAAAATTTAACGACTCCTGGAATGATTTTATTGCGGCTGCCGAGGCGGATGAAGACGATGATACCGAACTTACCTGGTTGGGCCTCATAACGAAATATGGCTGCTTTGATGGCACTGATAATGTAGATTGTTGGAAGGAGTATAATACTTGGACAAATAGTCAGTGGTCTGATTTTCGTGAACTATATAATGACTATCTTGACTTTGAGTGGGATGAATTTAATAAGACTTTTGAGGAAAAATGGGATGAATATAATGATATAGACTGGGAAGAGTGGCGTGACTGGAATGATGACGATTGGGAAAAATATATAAACAGAGAGAGTAATTATAACAGCAGGGGCGGCTACCCTGGAGGAATATATGGGGGTCTCTATGGCGGGGGACTTTATGGGGGCCCCTATGGCGGGGGAATCTATGGCGACTATCCCGGCTATGGCGGCAGCAATTACGTCGGCGTTACCTATTCTCCCGGGGGCTATGGCGGCAGCACTTACCCCCCCGTCATTTATTCTCCCATGGGCTATGGCAACGGCAGTTACTCCCCCGGCTTTTATCCTCCCGGGGGCTATGGCATGCCCTCTCCCTATTGGAATCAGCCATATGACTATTAGTATAGTGGCTGGTAATTTTTGTTAGGTATTATTTTGTAGGTATAAATAGAATATAGAATTAGACATAAAAAAAGGCAGGGTCAAAGGTGACCTTGCCTTTTTTATTATAAGAAATGTCAACACCCCTTACTTTCTATTCTCAAAAACAGAAAGTTGGCCGTATTATTTCATTATGGACATGCACCAAATATCTCTTCTTTTTGGAGAATGTATAAATTTATAGCCATTGGCCTCCTTTTTTATTCACGGTATAAAATTTGCTGTAATTAATTAACATATAGTAACGTCTGATTGATAATTAAAAAAATGCAATAATAATAGATTAAAAATTAGCAAATTAAAAAAGCAAGAAAAAAAAGGCAAAAATGGAATGTATGAGTAAAAGAGAAAAAGGGGGTGAATTTAGATAACTTGTAATTTTAAACTGGAAAAATCAATTCAGTAACTGGTCCCAAAAAACTAACATCTAAAGGAAATTTTTGATGAAAAAAATATGGTTTTTGA
>JAUWIR010000140.1 GCA_030605265.1 Pseudomonadota bacterium
TAATTGTCTCAATTTTAAGACTGTCCATAATTAGGGCTGATGCCCATAATGGTTGGAAAGGCTTAATCCCTTATATATACTGGGTGTCCCGCCTTACGTCGGTAGCCGCATTCATGTCCTTTTTACGCTTGTCAATCCGGTTTTACTGTAGGATATTTATGCGAGGATTTTAGGTTTTGGACGGTGATCCTCCCCTGAAGCCATAATGGCATATTTCGTCCCAATAGGGCCGAAAATTTCATTGAAGGCTACAGAAGCTAAAATGATGGCCATGACAAGAGGGGCTATTTCCGGATAGCTGTCACTTACTGCCAACACAAGGGCAATAGCAACACCTGCTTGAGGCAAGAGAGCAAGGCCCAGATATTTTGTTACCGTATCTTGAGCATGACTTAACTTTCCCCCCAGGTATGCTCCGCCAACTTTTCCAATACCTCTGGCCAAGATAAAAACAAGGGCTATTGACCAGTTTTTCATAAGGATAGGCAGGTCTAAAGTTGCTCCGGCCAAGGTAAAGAAACAGATTAATATAGGCAATTCTACGTCTTGTAAATGGTCGATGATGTGGGGGCGAGGGCCAAAATTTGTGATAATATAACCATAGGTCATATTTAAGAGAAGACAGGAAAGGCCAAAAAATTCAGCTACTTCACCTGCAAGAAAAGCAAAGCCTAAGAGAACCACCACAATTTCCTGTTTTTCTCTAATTTTTCGTAAAATTTTATTCACTCCAAATCCTAAAACAACCCCAAAGAAAATGGAGCCAAAAATCTCCCAAAGAGGTTTAGATAAATGGGCCATGGTAAAATCTTTAAAACTTCCTTGAAGTAAAACCCCTGAAATAGCCATGGCCACTGAAAAGAAAATAACGCACACAGCATCATCTAATCCTACCACGGCTATAAGGGTATCAGGGAGGGGCCCATGGGCCTTATATTCCTGGAGTACGGCGATAGTTGCTGCAGGTGCAGTGGCAAAACTAATGGCCCCTAGAAGGAGGGCTGTATGGAGAGGGACCCTTAAGATAAGCCAGGTGCTCAGGGTAACCAAAAAGAAGGCCCCGGAACCTTCCACTAGATTAATAATGACTACAGATTTCCCAAGGGATTTAAGCTTTTTATTGTTTAAGTCGCCTCCAATAATAAGGGCGACCATACTTAGGCCAAGGACCTCAATAAATTGCAGGTGATGGATCATGGGTTTTTGGATAATATTCATTACTGAAAATCCCATGAAGATACCGCCAAGAACATAACCGGTTACAGCTGGAAGTTTAAGAAGCTGAATAACTTTGCCTGCCCAAAATCCACCTAACAGGATAAGACCAAGAATGATAATTTGATTAGAATGAAAAATCTGGTGCATAATGCCTCTTATTTTCCCCTTTATTTAAAAGGATGTCAAGAATTCACTTCAAGCCCATTTTAATAGAAATGTTTTTATCAAGCTACTATAACTAATAATAAAAAGAACACAATTTCCTGTAATATGGATAGTAATGGGTGTTAATAAATTATCAGTATACTCAAAAGCAATGATGAAAAGAAGCCCCCCAATAAATTGGGTGATGGGAAAGGAACCTAAGCCGTGAAGAAGGGCAAAAAAAAGGGCGGTACTGATAACGGCTAAAAATAGCGGCACTTTTTCTCTCAAAGAATTGTAAAGACATCCAATAAAAAAGGTATCCTCAACTACAGGGGCGAAAATCCCTCCTATTATCAACAACCAAATAAATTTTTCAAATACTATTTTGGTATTTGGAGAAAATAAAAAACGAAAGAGATTTATATGGAAAAAAAGGAAAAATATCCAGGTAGAAAAAACAAGCACTCCAAAAATTAAACTGATAATACCCCCAACATATATTCCTTTTAACCATTTTGCAGGGAAAATACTGGCAGATTCAAATCCCTTTCCAAATCTGTAAATAAAGAAGAATATCAGACCAAGGTTGAGCAATCGCGTACACCCGATAAACCAGAGCACCTGTAAATCGGAGGCATTAGAAAAAAAATGGAAAAAAAGATATTCTCCTCCCACTTGGGTGAAGATGATGAAGGTAAGCAGAATAAAAACACTCCAAAGAGAAAGCGCTTTTCCCCTCACTGGCGCCAACCTTTCTTTTTTAAAGTGCAATAAATCTTCATTTTAACGTACCATTCTTGATCACTTTGTAAAATATCAAGGAGAATTTCTTTGGTCTCCTTTGTATACAGTTTTCCAAGAGAGGTTGCCGCTGTATAGACAACATTAATATTTTCATCCTTAAGAAGTGAGCGTAAAGGGGGAATTGCTATCTTTTTGTTGGGGAACTTGGCCAAAAGTTGGGCCCCGAAAAGGCGGACTACCGGATTACTGTCTTTAATCAGAGAAGTAATATTACTTTGATAAGCTTGACTGGATTGGGGAGTTAAGATTTCCTCAAGATGATTAAGAGCACCCAATCGATCGCCTTTTTTTTCCCCCTCCACTATTTGCCATAATTGGGGGGCATCTTTGGGAAGAGTGTACTTTTTTTTCCCATAGAAGTGTGATACCCCAAAGATAAAAAGAAAGATACCCAGGAAAAGAAGGGTTTCTTTGATAAAGCCCAACTCTTTTTCCCTTAAAAGTCTCTGAATAGGCACAGAAAGAATGAAAAAAAGAAAAAGGGCCAAACCTAACGGTATGACAATAAATAGGGACAATCCGCAGGAAAGCTTTAAAAAATTGTAAGGATAGACGGATTCAGAATATTTTTTTAAATGCTTTGATGGCGATTTTATAAACTCCTGATAGGAGATTGTATAGGCAGGCTCATAGGTTTCCTCCTCCTTTTCCCACTTTTTATTCCAATAAAAATGAAGCTGATCAGCAGAATCTTCCAAGTTTATCCTGGTTTCAGCCTTACCCATAGATGCTGATGTTACCGGGAACCAGTCACGTCTTTTTAAAATATTTTGCAGTTTGGTAAATTTGTCTTTTGACAAATTTTCAGTATTAAGAAAAACAACATTTTGTAATCTATTATTTAAAGGTTTAATTACTCTGGCAGGATACAGGGTATAATCATAGTAAAATTTATCTATTTTTTGTCCAATTGTGGTAGATAAAAGGATGCGGTTTCTTATTTGGGTAAAATCAACAGAATAAACTTCCTGGTCAAAATAGGGCGATTTTAAGAGCAAACCCCCTAATAGGAACAAAAAAAAGAAAAAAAGGAGGCAGTTTTTCCAAAAGGACATGAAGTTGGTGTTGTCATGCTTTTCATATTTTAAAGAGAGAAACCATAAAAAAGTGGGGAAAATTAAAAGAAACAGGTGCACAGAGAAGGGAAAGGCTTCCTTCTGAAATTTTACGGCAGCTAAGGCCCAGATAAAAACAATAATTACCAGCTTGGTAATTGCCTGGCCTTTATAATAAAACAAAGTAAAAAATCCAAATAAAAGGCCCCAAAAAATCCCATATCCAAGTCCTATAGTAAGGGCAAAAAAAAGTCCTCCCGCCAGGTAAGTGGTAAAAGATTGCATTTGTGATAATGAATTTGCCCCCGGGACGGCAATATACCCTAATTGGGATATGGTAATTTGCTCCAAAAGTAGTTGCTGATTATTTCGGGACACAAGAATAACACCCAATATTTCTCCAAGGAGAATACCGAGAATAGCTGAGATAAGAAAAAAATAAAGGAATCTGTCTTTACTAATCATTTTTTTTAATAATGGGTTAGGCTACCTTCTCGTTTAGCGTGGTTCACTGCAAAACGAAAACTTATTAAGCTCAAAGGGACCATGATAAATGAAAACAGAAGTAAAACAAAGATATTTGGAGCTAAGATTTTACAGGAATGACCTTTTAGCAAAGCCCCCCTCATGCCCTCCAAAGAATGAGTAAGTGGAATAAGATAGGAGAATTTTCTTAACCAGGAGGGTAAAACGGCTATGGGGTAATAAACCCCTCCTAAAAACCAGGAAATACCTGAGAAGAGATTTGCTATAGGATCTCCTTTTTTCAGGACCATGATGAAACTTGCCGAAAGAATGCCCAGGCTGCTGAAGGTGGTAATAGTTAGTAAGAGAACGATAAAGGCCCCAAATACATTTGCCTGGCTGATATTTAAACCAAAGAGCACCACTCCAAGGAACAGATAAACAATTACATGAAATGAGGTCCACAAAAAACTATAGAGCGAAGATGAAAGAATAATCGTGGGAATCTCGGTTTGGGTAACCAGCACTGCTTCCAAGGTGCCCATCATTTGCGCTTCCCGTATACTTTTGGAGAAGCTTTGCAAAGAAGTTTCTAAATAGTTGGTGAAGGCTACTCCTATTAAAACAAAAGAAAAATAATCTCCTCCATAAGGTTCAAGATACTTGTTGGCAACATCCCCCAAGAGTTTTGATAAAAAGTAGAAAACTGATACGGAAATAAAAATGCTAAAAAATTGGAAAAAGAAAGCAGTTTTATAACTGGTAGCTTCAATAAAATCACGATAAATAAAGGCTAGAAATTTCCTTACCAATTTTTTGTGTTCTCCATAATGGGCAATGATCAATGATCAATGAAATAAAAAAGTGTAAACTGAGAAATGAAGGATGCCAACAATTTTTACAAAATATTTTTTATTTTCATTTTTTTGAATTCTCAGCCGTATCATCTGTAATCATTAAAATATCACTTAAGTTTTTTTCTCATTTTGCACTTTTGACTTTTTATTTCTCAGGATTTTTTCTCCAGTATATTTTGCATAAATTTCATAAAGGGGGATTTCTTTTTTAATACATTTTTCTATTTTTCCTCCCATTTGTACTAAAAAAGATACAATTTCCGATATTTCAACTTTATTTTTTAAATCTATTTCCATTTCAATCTTTTCTTCACTTTGGCCAAGGATGGTAATCTTACTTATATCCGGTATTTGTTGTCGGAGTATTTGAGGTAAATCAGAGGGTACATTTTTTACTGTAATGATAAATTTATTCATTCCCTTAAAAAGAGGGCTTAATTTATTCAAGGGAGCACAGGCTTTGATTTGCCCTTCATGAATGATGGCGATTCTGTGGCCGATTTCCTCTACTTCTCTAAGATTATGGGAAGCCAGGAAAATCGTCTTACCTTGTTTCCCCACCATCTCATCAGCAATAAAACTTCTTAATTGATTGGCGGAAGAAGGGTCTAAGGCGCTAGTGGGTTCATCCATAAATAAGATTTGCGGCTCCGAGAGCATTGCTCGTGCGATGGCCAGCTTCTGCTTAATTCCCAGGGAAAAATCCTTAAACATTACTCTTGAGCTGTAATCAAGCCCAACCAAATTCATTACCTGCTTAATTTTTTGAGGTAATATTGAGGAAGAGATATTATTTAAAATTCCAAAAAAATTAAGGTTTTGATAAGCGGTTAATCTCCAGTAAAAGCTTCTTTCATCGCTGATAACATAGCCAATAGCCCTTCTTACCTCTTTTGGGTGTTTTTGTACATCATAGCCATTGACCAAGGCATTTCCGGAGGTGGGCAAGACCAGGGTGCATAATATTTTAATGAGGGAGGTTTTTCCTGCCCCATTTGGTCCCAATAAACAAAATATTTCACCCTTTGGCGCTTGGAGGGAAATATTTTTTAAGGCGGTAGTTTTTGCCTTTAGTCGTGAGGGGAATAGTAAATCCCGAAATCGTTTATTTTGTGGAAAACTTTTAGATATTTGTATTGTTTCGACAGCATATTCCATAAAATTTTTTTAATTATTTATAATTTTGACATTTTATTTAGTTTTACTTTCCGGTCTGTATGAAAGATGATTTTATCTCAACTAAAGCCGTCATAGTTAATTACTCTTCCGTGATATAGTAATAAAATCCCCTTCTTCATAAAATTTTAATTTTTTGGGATTATCCGTTATTTGGCCGACAATGGTCACTTTCCCTGCAGGAATAATCTCTCCTTCTGTAGTGAGGGGGGTAGGTCCAAAAAAGATGCAGAAGGCTTTCCCTAAAGGCCAGTAAGCTAAATCCCCAATATTTACTTTGTCTTGGCTTGCCTCATCGAGTTCGCTGAGTACCGGGATAGAAAAATAAATTTCATCTCCCCAAAGATTGCCTGATGATTCAATGGGTAATTTCGCCCAAATTAGTTCTGCTGTCGGAGAATCGTTTAAGGTCCCCTTTAATTCAATCTCACCGGCTTTGATGCGGATATTATAGGGCATGTTGTTTTTATCTCCTAAATAAAAAAACAATAAATACAGTAAATTAACTGCTTGATGAAAAGGTGAAAAATTTTATAACATGTATAAAAAATATTGTCAATTATCATTTATTATTTATTAAATTATTTATTCTCCAAGGAGTTTCTTGGATTGATCCAGATTTTTAATTATCGGACAATCAGGAAGATTTTTTAGAAAGATTTTTCCATAGGATTTGGTGAGCAATCGTTGATCAAGTATACATAGTAATCCATGGTCCTGCTGGTTTCGGATAAGACGACCCAAACCTTGTCGAAGGGTGATAATCGCCTTTGGTATTTGGTAGCCCAGAAAGGGGTTTTCTCCTATCTTGTTGAGGTAATCGATGCGAGCTTCCACTAATGGTTCAGTAGGCACTGAAAAGGGCAGTTTGTCAATGATTACGCAGCTGAGCGCTTCTCCCTGAACATCAACTCCCTCCCAAAAAGAAGTTGTGGCCATTAGGATAGAGTGGAGGTCTTTTTTAAATTCCATGAGTAAATTGATCTTCGGTTTATCCCCTTGCTTTAAGATACGATAGGGAAGTTTCCCTTGTAAAAATTGATAGATTTCCTCAAGATTTTTATAACTGGTAAAAAGAAGAAAAGCCCTGCCTCGGGAAAGAAGGACTATTCGTTCAATTTCTTCAGCCATTTTTGTAATAAAGTTTGCATGATTGGGGACCGGCAGATGGGTTGGGACATAGATCATGCTTTGTTTGGAATAATCAAAGTGGGATTTAAAAATTAATTCCTGACAATTTGAAATACCCAGCCGGGATTTAATGTATTCAAATTTTCCGTCAACTGATAGTGTTGCTGAAGTAAGAATAAGGCGATTCATCTTGTCAAACAATAATCTTTTTAGCTCTTGAGAAGTATCAATGGGGGAAGCATGAAGATGGATAGTCCTGGTTTTACTTTCTACCCAATAAACAAAAGAAGGATCAGCAAGGTCCATAATAAAGTTCAATGATTTATGGAGCTCCTTACACCTTCTCAAGCAGTTAAACAAGGTTTCCGGTTTTGATTTTAACCCTTCCAATTGTGTACATAAAAGAGTAAAGGCATTAGAGAGATTCTGTAGTTTTTCTAAAATAGAGTCACTGAGTTGACCGGGCAGCATCCTCTTTTTTTCTAAGTGGGGCGCAAAATTCATAAAAAAGGCGCCTGATCTTTGGTTGAGGAGGTTTAATGTATTGACAAGGTCAGGATTTTTAATTTTGGATTGCTCCAATTCCCAGGTAGTGTCCCGGATAAGTATCTGGATTTGGTAATTACTCACTGAAAGGCCAAAATACTCTGTAGCAATATCCTCTAATTGATGGGCTTCATCAAGAATAACCCCTTGATAACGAGGCAGGACCTCCGAGGGGGTTGTTTCTTTGAGGTGCAGGTCGGAGAAAAATAAGTGGTGATTGACAATAACAATATTTGCTTTAGCAGCTTCCTGGCGGAGGATAGTGATAAAACAATCTTTATAATAGGGGCACTTTTGCCCTAAACAAAGATCACTTTTGGAATTGATTTCCCCCCATAAGGGGTCGTTATCCGAGAGAAAATCTAATTCTGTTCGATCTCCGAATTTTGTTTTAGAGAGCCAGGCTTGAAGCCTGGTTATTTTATTGAGGGTTTTGCCGCCCTGTTTTCGCAGGATGCGTTTTTGAAAGTCCTTCCATCTTTTCCGACAAAGGTAATTTTCTCGCCCTTTCATATTACAAACACGGAATTTTTCCCGCACCAGGCTGGATAAAAGTGGGACATCCTGATAATAAATCTGTTCTTGTAGATTTTTCGTACCTGTGGAGATGATAATTTTTAAAGGGGTGCATATGGCTGGAATCAAATAAGCCAAGGTTTTTCCTGTTCCTGTTCCTGCCTCGACAATTAAGGGTTTCTCAGTGAAAAGGGAGGCCGCCACAGCTTTACTCATAGTAATTTGGTCAGATCGAAATTCATAGTGGGGAAATAATTTGGCCAACTCCCCATTTTTTCCTAAAACAGTCTCAATAGTCTTCTCCACATCAGCGAGAAATTTCATTCAGCATCCTGTTCTCTATCTTTCTTTTCTTCATGATTTTTATTCATTTTCTGTTTTCTATCACTCTTTTCTTCCTGATTTTTATTTTGAAGGTTTTTCATACTCAGCAAAGTCAAGGTACTGATTACCTCTTGGGCAATTTCCTCAATAGATTTATTAGTAACATCAATAATAGGCCATGAGGGAGGCTCTTTGAAGAAAGATTCAGCAAAGGAGATTTCTTTTTCTACTGAGGTAAAATCAGAGTAGTTGTTTTTGGGTTTTAAATGAAATTTTTCTATGCGATGCCGACGAATTCCGGTGAGCTGTTCAGGTTTAATAGTGAGGCCGATAATTTTTTTTTGACTGATTTGATATACCTCAGCAAATGGTTTGACTTTTGAGATAATAGGTATGTTGGCTACTTTCCAACCGCGGGAGGAAAGGTAAATACTCAAAGGTGTTTTTGAAGTCCTCGATACCCCTAAAATAACAATATCCGCATGATCCAGGGAAGCAATATTTTGCCCGTCATCGTGATCTACACTGAAATTAATGGCCTCAATCCGGGGGTCGTATTCAGGAAGAGAAGGAAGAAAAATACCGGGGATTCCCTTTGGATGAAGGTGTAAGAATTCTTCCATGCGGAAAAGAAGGGGCCCGAGAAGATCAATGGCCGGAACATTATTTGTTAGAGCGCTTTGCAGCAAGGATTCCCGTAATGCAGGAGAAACCAAAGTATATACTATGATCCCGTTTAATTTTTTAGCCTCTTGGACAATCTCGGGTATTTTCCCCTTGGTCAGGTGAGGAAATTTTCGTAGATCTACCGAGACTTTAGGAAATTGGGCTAACACTGCTTCA
>JAUWIR010000244.1 GCA_030605265.1 Pseudomonadota bacterium
AAAATTACCTCATTACTTGGGATTCTTTGAGTTTGTCCATAATGTTAGACGACGGGGTAAAGCACTTTTAGCTTCTATGCTTAATTTGCTCTTAAACTAACAACCTGGAATCCAGGAAGAGCCTAAAAAATTATGATGAGGCAGTCAAACATTTTTTGCGGGGATATATTGGGAAATGGGTGGAAAATCAACTTCAGAATTATCAACTGAAAAATAATATCGATGATATTCTACAAGATTCTAAAATGAATAATGATCAAAAGTTTTCCACCTTCATCTTTAAGGCAAATCCAGCTTTGCCGTTTATATATAAAGGAAAAATTTTTACCGACCATAATCTGGCCCTTTGGCTGCGGAATATCATTGCCGGTAAAGGCACAAAAGAGGATGATAAAGTATTTAAGGAAGTAGTTCTTGGAGGTCTTTGGCGAGCCAGCCTATATGAAAATTTTTTAGTGGAAACCAAAAGGATGACGCCTGAACAGACTGAAATCTTGAGGAAAAAACTTGGTTATGGACTTGATCATATATGCAAAAGAACACCCTTCCCAACTATTTCTTCAGCTTATTTATTTTTACTCTTGGTGAATGAAGACGCGCGTCGGGAGGCAATTGACAGCCTGCATAAGAAAACATGTGCAGCGTCCTCCAGGGCATTGAAGGCAATTTGTGAAGATTCAGACAAATGGGTGGAGCCTATCAATGAGAATAACCTTTTAATTTCGCTTTTTCTCAAGTACGGGCAGGAAAAAATGAAAGGGTTAATTCAAAAGCTGGATGAAGGAATACCTAAAAAAGAGTTACGCATCATGGTTGATCTGGTGCAATATTTTTTAGTTTTTACTGAAGAGATAGACAACAGCGACATCGTGAATGTCATCAAGGAAAGAATCGAAGTATTTAAAAAAAATTGTAGAGATATCCTGGCCGAATATGTGGTAAGTGATAAAAATATCTATAACGAAATAAGGCGTTATCTAAAGAACGACCAGGCCAATCTGAATCATTTTAAAGATGGAGTGCAACTGGTTCGTACACTGAAAAAGAGCCTGCTGACGAAAGTATTAATCAAAAGAAATGATTTAAAAGCAAAGTTGGAGCGTATTCATGACCAATTAAATAAAATATCAAAAATAGAGGTAATAGATTGTTCATCTAATAATGAATATAAGTTGGTAATAAATTCCCATATTGAGGGTTTTGTTTCCAGGAAAGCCCTGGATTTAGGCTCTGTGGATCTGGATTGGTTGAAAGAGGCTGAAAGGATATTACAAATACCCAAGCCTGTAGAGTTTATTGAAAAAACAAGCTTACAAAAGGAAATAGTTGCAAATATAGCTGCCCTAGAGTCATTGATAACTGAAAATACTGAAAATGTATCCAAAGGGCAAGAGAGGGGCGAAGAGAGTGAAAAAGCCTTCGATAGCGCCAAAAGATATATAGATAATACTCCCGGAGGAAAACAGCACAAACTCGTAATGCTGGAACTATTGGGAAAATATATTAATAAACCTCTTAATGCATTAGATATCGATGACTTTCAATGGAATAAAGATGCATCTAAAATTTTATCTATAGCCCATTCAGAAATTAAGAGCTGTATTGATTCAATAAAGGATTTGGAAGAATCAATAAAGCAAGTCGCTACAAATATAGGCCGTGATTCTAAAAAGGAACTTGTTGATAAACTAAGAACTTATGATTCAACACATCCGTTGGTAAGGAGACATGAGAAAGAGGAGAAGTTACTTTCTGTTTTTAAAGGACAAAGGATTGGGCAACTTGAAGAGGAAGAAATACAGAAAATTAGAGAAGTAAAAGATGATTTAAAGCGAAAGGTAGCTAAGGAAAAGGCGGAAGTGCGACGGAGGCATAAACTATATTTCCATTACGGTGATTGTGCTGAAACTGCAGGGAGAGTAGGACTTTGGATAGGTGGTATTCTTTGGGTCATATGGGGTATTGGGGCGTGGTTAGAAGGGTGTCGTTCATGTAGAGATATAGTCGAGGGAATTGGATTATTAATATTGGTACCTATTATAGCAGGAATTTCAGGGGTAATTGTTTGGGTAATTAGTTGGGTAATTGGTTGGGTAATTGGTATAATAACCTCTCCCATTAAAGAATCAATAGGGGCTGACCGTGAAGCAGCAAAAGTTCTTTATCCCTCCGAGGAAGAAAACATCCTCATAAAGGGAATAAAAAAAGAAATTTCAAATAAAAAAGCTTCCCTCGACAAACAAATCCTGAAAAAAATTTACCAAATGACGGATGAAGAAATAGATAAAAAACTTCAAGAGCAAAAGGAGAAAGCTAAACAGGAAAAAGCTCAAAAGGAGAAACTGGCAGCTAGTTTGGAAAATAATATCATTGAAGAAGTCTCTCTTACTACAAACCCTACTCAAAAAAACAATAATAAACCGATGATAGCCTTTATTGTAGTATGTTTACTACTGGGAGTTGGTATTATTGTCTACAAAAACTATAACTATATTGCTCAATTCATCCACCATAAAATCCTTATTGATGATACTTCATCCCTATCATCCCAATCATTACGAAAATTTCCCCAAAATCAATCTACTTCACAAAAGCTGGGAACTACTGGTACTTTCATTGTTTTGCCTCCAACAAAAGAGCCGGAAGCAAAACAATACCGGCTATTTGTGAAGACAAAGCCTGAAAATGCCGGGATAAGAATTTTGAATATAAAACCAAAATTTTTTCCCGGCATAGCACTTAAGCCTGGCACCTATCACATTGAGGTTTCATCCAATGGCTATGAGACGCAAAAGAAGTGGATCGAGCTTAATGCCGGTGAGGAACAAACCTTTGCTTTTGAGCTATTGGAACTTTCCAAAAAAGAGCCCGCTCCATTAGCTGTGGTACCTGATGTAAATCATAATATAGAGGTTAATGGACAACCTAAGAAAGAACCTAATATAGAACCTAAACTACAACCCAAGCCGGAACCTAAAAGCATAAAAGTGTCTATCCAATCAGCGCCATCAGGTGCATCTGTAATGATAAATAATAAGCTAAAAGGGTCCACACCTTTTTCAATTGCTTTAGATGATGGGGCCTATGGAATACATATCAGCATGAAAAAATATAAACCTGTATGGGATATTCTAAAAATAAAGAAAAATGGCAAAAAAGATTTTTTTTACACTCTTAAGGCGGAATAATGAAAAAAAGTATTAATATAAAAACGGTATATTTTCTTTTTCTAATATCACTTACGGCATGTACTTCCTTTATTAAACACACTTATTTCTCTGGCAGCAGTCTGGATGGCCATTATGCAGTGTTTGGCAACAGAAAAGAAGGAAAAGTAACCATAAAGGAGTTAGGTACAGACAGAGTTGTTAAAAAATGGGGGAATGATATATTTGATGTAATCGGTGGAAGCGTTGGTTTTACAGGGGATAGTCGTTATTTCATCTTACCGGTTAAAAAGAATATTGAATTATGGAATTTGGAAAAGGGGTCAAGAGATAGGATTTTTACAGCACAAGCCGTTATTTATTCTGCCGTTACTGATTTGAGGAATAGATATTTGGCAGCTTCTGATTTGGAGGGCGGAATAAATATTTGGGATTTAGATCGACTGCGTTTTCTCGGTCGAATAGTGTTTAAAGAAAACTCGTGGGAAAGTTTTGCTGATAAGTTAGTTTTTAGCAATGATGGTGAATATCTTGTTGCAGGTAGTTATGGAATAATAAAAGTATATTCTATACCCTCAGGATTAGAGAAAAAGCAATTTTTAACCTGCGAACCGTATGCATTGAGAAGTATTGATATAAGCGACAACAATGCTTATATCATGGCAAGTGTGGGTGATAAGAGTATCATTAAAATGTGGCACTTATGGTCAGGCGAACTTCTCTGGAGCAGGGAAGAAAAGAACTGGATATTTAAGATATTCTTCTATCACGATGATAAATATGCATGTACAATAAGTACCGATGTCATGGCGAAAGCCGCAGCATCAAATGAGTACACAATAAAAGTATGGGACGTAAAAAGTGGAAGACTTGTCGTTACAAAAAAAATAAAGGATTTTTTAAATTTAAATCCTGATGGCAGAATATTCACCTGGAACCCTTCTTATAATCAGATGGTTACTTATTTATGGGGAGGAGCGTGGATAGAGGAAATGTCAGGGATTCACTTTAATCCTGGTATGGATAAGATTATGGAAAAAATAAAGACGGTAAAGACGGAAATGATGGGCAACAGCTTAAAAAGATTGGCTATAGCTGAATTAGAATCTCAATCTCAGAGTAAATATTTTCAAAATTTTGAACAATATTTTATTGAGGAACTTATCTCCGGATTTAGCAGCTTAGAGGATTTTTCTATGGTAGAAAAATCTCTTTTTGATCGTGCGCTTAAAGAAATAGGAAGTAGCTTTTCTGATATTGTCAACCCTCTTTCCGGCAAAGGTTTTTCGCCAAAAATTACGGCTTTAGGTTTATTCCAAGCCCTTACAGGAGCAGATGCTATCTTTTTCTCAACATTTGAAGATATGAGAAGTAAGATCAAAATAAATAGCTTTTTATTGAATTTGAAAACTGCTGAGATATATTTGGTCATAAACATGGAAATGGTAAAGGACAAAAACATACTTAAGCTTATGAAACAAAATAATTATCAAAACAGTTTAGATTTTCCTAATTTTACTGAAAATTGATTTTCATTAAAAAAACTGGCAGAATATCCCAGATAATACAAAGAAGCCAAAAAATAAAGTTGAAGGCGGAGGAAAAATGGTTAATCAATCTGCACTTAAGGAATTAAAATCAATACTGATAAGTAAATATTCAGATTATATCGATAAATTGATCTTGTTTGGTTCTCGAATAAATGAAACTGCTCGGGAATACTCTGATTATGATCTATTGCTCATTTTAAAAAAATCTTATAATTGGAGATTTGAAAATGAAATCTATGATATTTGTTCTGAGGTTAATTTGAAATACGATATTATAACGGATATTAAAATTATTTCAAAACAGGAATTACAGACTATCAGAGGTAAACAGCCATTCATTCAAAACGCTATTAACCATGGAATAACAATATGACTTTATCAGAGAAAGATAGGCAGGAATTAATTGAGCACTATGTAGAAAAAGCTCAAAATACCATAGAAGATATCAAATTTTTTATTGAAAATGAAAAGTTGTTAGTAGCCATAAACAGAATTTACTATGGAATTTTTTATATGCTTTCTGCTTTAGCAATTAAGCATCAGATGATCACCTCAAAACACACACAATTAATTGGGTGGTTTAATAAAAATTTCGTAAAAGAAAATAAAATTGACAGAAAGTATGCAAAATATATCCAAGAAGCCTTTGAAAAAAGAATGAAAAGCGATTATGAGGTTTTGGCAAATTTTTCAACAAACGATGTCAGTGATTTATTTGAAAAGATGCAAGAAACAGTTCATGAAATTAACAAATTGCTTTAAAGCTGGAGAAATAATTGGAACAGGTATTCGTTTTTGCTTTAAGCATAGTAAGTATCCTAGTATTATTTGGAGTGATTTCCAGTAAAAAAGTCTCGAAGTATGTAATCTGGATCATCCTGATTTTTATCTTTGCTCCTATAACTTACTGTCTTTTGCGAACTAAAACTACCAATTTTCTGAGTGGAAGTCATTACTGGTGGGAGTATGTAATAGGCTTTGTTATAATACTTTTTCTTTTGCGGATAATTTTAAATTTTATTTTTCCCTGGAGAAGAAGATAAATAACAAAGCAAGAATCCTTTATAAAATGAGGAGTAAAAAATGCAAACTTTAGAAAAAGACGAAGAAATATTAATTCAAAAAATTCGTTCCCTATCTCAAGAAAAAATCAAAGAGGTAGAGGATTTTATTGATTTTCTTAAATATAAGGAAAAAGGGGAGGGATTAACCTATTGGGCTGCAAAAGCGGCGGAACCTTCTTTTCAAAGGGTATGGGACAATCCAGAGGACGCCGATTATGACAACCTATAATGCCGGCGATGTAGCACTTGTGCCATTTCCATTTACTGATCAAAGCACTTCCAAAAAGAGGCCGTCTGTCGTTATCAGCGTCAATAAATATAACCAGGGGCTGGATGTGATTATTATGGCTGTTACAAGTCAAAGTACTCTGGGTAATGTATTTGGCGAAGTCATCATAAAAAATTGGAAAGAAGCGGGACTGCTCAAAAAGTCTGTAATTAAACCAGTTATTACCACAATTGAAAAAAAGTTGATATTAAAGAAATTAGGTACACTTAATCAGGAAGATCAGAGTGCCCTACAGACAACCCTTGAAAAAATTCTTTTTTTGAAATATAAACCGGTCCCGTCAAAAAATAAAAATATTTAAGTATATAAATATAAATCAAAGAATAGATAGGTTAAAGGAATATATTATGGCTGTTAGCTGTTCCCAATGCGGTTATGCTTATAACGATAATCAAGCGGATAAATGTGAGATGTGCGGATTTCCCCTTGGTCCCCATTCTTTAAGTCAAAATATTGGCAGTACTTCAAATACCGGATCAGTCGGACAAATCAGTGCTTCGGCTCAATCTCCTTCTTCATCAATTCAACCACCGTCTCATCAACCCCCTTTGCCGCCCTCAATCGGCTCAGATCATCAGGCCGTAAACAGAGATAATGCTTCTCCTTCATCCGGGAGTGTCGGTCACTAGAATCAAATTAACCTTGAAGGACGAGTCAGTCATCTGGAAAGACATGACGAGAAGCCTGCTGCCAATATCTACAAGATCTTGGCCGGTATTCTCATCGGGATTTTGATCATAATACCTTACGGCATGCTGTTTATCGTTACCGGGGTCATAAGTTTTTCCTTTGCTTTTGTTGGCTTTTCCAGCCTCACTCAATTATTTAATCC
>JAUWIR010000509.1 GCA_030605265.1 Pseudomonadota bacterium
AAATCAACCCCCAATATTAATTTCCATTTATAATCCACGACTCCAATCCTGTCGGAATCACCATCAAAAGCAATGCCTAAATCTGCAGCACTTTCAGTAACACGTTGAATTAATGTCGTTAAATTTTTCGGGACTGTTGGGTCAGGAAAATGATTGGGAAAATTGCCATCCATTTCACAAAATAATTTTTCCACCCGGCAGCCAAGTGTTTCAAGGATGTGAGGGGCTATGGAGCTGGCCGTCCCATTGCCGGCATCTATAACGACTTTAAGGGGCCTGGATATTTTTATCTTTTCCAAAATCATCTGCACGTAGGGATCAATAATTTGATAAGAGGTAACCTCTCCCCGGCCTTGAGCAAAATCTCCCTTAACAGCAATTTGAAGAATTTCTTGTATTTTTTCTCCATATAAACTATCTTTTCCGTCACTCAGTTTAAACCCATTAAATTGAGGAGGATTATGACTTGCAGTAACCATCATTCCACCATCCGGGTTCAAATGGTAAAGGGAATAATAAAATGCAGGACTAGGACAAAGCCCCACATCAATTACATCACAGCCTGTAAAAAGCAGCCCCTTAATTAAAGCGCTCCGAAATCTTTCCGAGCTTAAGCGATTATCCCTGCCAACAGTGAGCTTTTTTTTATTTTGTCGCCTTATGTAAGTACCATAAGCCTTTCCCAGAATTTCAACAATTTCTTCTGTTAGGTCCTCTCCTACCACTCCCCGAATATCGTACTCTCTAAAAATCGCCGGATTAATGTTAACCACGCCTTCTTTACCCCCTTGCTCTAAAAAAATTACTATTAGACAGGATTAACAGGATTTAAATCTGTAACCCTTCGCGGATTCGGACTCAAAGGAACGCCCATCCTGTCTGCTTATTTTCTTTTTATTATCCTTTTTTTGTTTACGTATCTACGACAATAATATTTAAGCGAAAATCCACTTTATTCTCAGATCCACCTTTAACCTTGGCACTTTCAACAACCGTTTGCGCATATTTTTTAACCTTTTGTAAACTATTTTTTAATCGATCAACAGATTCGAAGGAATCTGCAACCCCTTTGATTTTTATTTGGTTTTTATCTATTGATAAATCAATAAATTCTACGTCTATGTCCTTGGAAACCCGGGTACTTAAATCTTTAAGTATCTGCAAATGGGTCATAGATTTTTGTAAAAAGACACTATACATTTGGTATTTTTCCTGCTTCACCCGCAGGGCCTTTTTTACTTCTGATAATTCATCCTCTGTTTTACCGGCTTTTGGAAATATTTCATGATAAATTTTATCAATCTTAGTATTAATAAGACTCAATTTCTCCTGTCGAATATTCGTCCGATAAGTGATATTAGCGATCAAAAGGGAACCCACCATGATAAGTAAAAGAAGTAAAACAGCAGCCATCCCTTTATATTGACTATACTTTTTTTGGTAAGTAAACTCTTCCTGTCTGAGATTAAAACGATTTTTCCTGTTTTTTTTCATTTCCAGGACAAGCCCTAAAGGAATAAGCCAGGAGTAAATTTGATTTTTAAAAGAAGAGGATATCCCTTCAATTTTTCCTGATATATGGGTCACATCAAAAAAAGAAGTGGGGACCTCTAATTTTTGGGTAAAATATTCACAAGCATTCTTACAAGAGGTTATCTCCCCTGATAACATTATCTTGGAAATGGAAACCTCTTGTTGAGAGGAAAAAGCATAGAGTGTAAAATCAATCTTTTCTAAAAGGGAATCCAAAAAACGCTTTTTCCGGGCCTCAAAATCTTCAGCAGAATCAGTGTCCTCTTTAATAAAGGAAAATTGATGAGAGTTTGTTATACTGCGGGTAAATAATAAAGATTCCCCCTGAGCAATTACAATCAAGGTTTGCTCCCCGTTTATCTCTATTAAAGCGACTATCTCAGGAGAAACCTTGTGGGAAGAGGCAACAGAGTGAATATAAGCATTATACAATCCGATACTATCAAGAGTAATAAAGTGAGGATCAATTCCCACAGCAGAAAAAGAACGGCAAAAAAAATCTATTACTTCCTTTTTTATTGCCCCTGCAAATAAATCTGAATTCCGGATACCTTTTTTATCCCTTATCTGAGAAGCAATAACCACCTCTTCAGCAGAATAAGGTAAAGAAGGTTCTAATTCAAACTTAAGAATTTTGTTTATCTTTTTAAAATTATTAAATGGTAGGGATAGGGTCCGAAAAACTGCCTTTTGACTGGGAATCCCGACAACAATCGAATCTGCCCGGATTTTTTGTTCTATAAAAATTTGTTTTATTAATTTGGGGAGATCCTTATCAGATGAAATCTTATTATGGAAGGAATGTATAATCTCAATGGAACTAATCTTTTTTCTGATTAAAATTCCTTTAATATCACAAGGACTTATTGCCAGCCCCATTACCTGAAAGGCCATAGGAAACCCTCTTTAGGTTTAATTTTTATTAAGACCATTTGATGAATTTTTCATTGAGGAATCTTTATTTGAGGGATCTTTAATTAATAATCCCTCAGTTATGGGATGAAATTTGTCGGCAATTTCCTTTAAATCAATGGCCGTATTGTAAGCAAAGGAAACGATCTCTACTCGTATTCCACTTTTTTGAAATAATTTTACAATCGGCACAAAATCACCATCCCCACTGGCAATAACCAGAACATCGATCTTATCAATCATGCCGATAATATCAATAGCCATGCCTACATCCCAATTACCCTTGGCAAATCCCCCGGTCCCGGTTTTTAAATCCATAGTCCTGACTACATATCCCATACTTTTTAAAAGGGAGATAAATTTCGTTTGATTAATTTCCGGTGTTTGCACAATATATGCCGTAGCCTGAATTAAAACACGGCCTATTACAGTAATTTCTAAAAATTTCTCATAGTCTAATCGGCCATTATAAAGATTTTTGGCAGAGTAAAACATATTCTGCACATCAACAAACAAGCCCACTCGAGCATGTTTGCCCACTTTATGTCTTACTCTGCCGGCCAATTTAAACTTTTTTTCTATTTCTTGATAATCAACCGAAATATCACGAATCAACCCCTTAAGCTTTCCAATCCACTCTTGTCGCTCAGTTAAAATTACTTCACCAGTGCGGTCCATATGCTTTTTGGTCTCTTCATATTTGGAAGACAGTTGATTCATCTCAGCTTTTAAGGCATTAAAATCCCGCAGCCTTCCTTTATGTTTTATGAGCTCATTTCGTAATTGTTTATTTTCGTTCTCCAGAGAATGGACCCTCTTAATTTTACCATACATTAATTTTATTTTTTTTTCTATTTGTTGTTTCTTTACAGCAAGGTCATTGATATCTTTTTTCAGATTATTTTTTTCAAAAGTAATTTTGTCTAAAATATTTTTCAATCTTTTATTTTCTCGATAAAGATATTTATTTTTTTCTGATAACCTCGCACTAATAGCCTCTGATTTTTGTAACTCACCCGGTAAATCAACTGCCTTTTCTTCAATCAAACCATCCATATGCTGTCTCACTATGATAAGAAAATTATTATATAACTATATAGCCCAATCGCGTAAAATATTAATAAACTGATGATCGGTCAAATCAAATCGAATTGGAGTAATTGAAATTTTTCCCTCTTTTACAACCTCCACATCCAATTGTAAACTTTTTCCATCACCCCCTTCAACAATGAATATTTCTTCCGCCTCCAACCAATAATAGGGCCTGTTCCTGGGATCGATCCTTTTTTGAAAACTATCCTTTAAAGAACATCTGGCTTGCTTGGTTATGACTACCTCAGGATAG
>JAUWIR010000605.1 GCA_030605265.1 Pseudomonadota bacterium
ATGGACATGTTATACCTTGAATAATGCCATTATCTCACTCCTGAGACAAATTTATAAATCACAATTTATGAGCTTGCTGAGTATAACTCTTACCCAAACCAAAATACTGAACAAAAAAAGCTTAGTTATGCGACATGTTACGCGTGACATGAACCTAGGATCGATCCTAAAATTTTAAAAGGCAAAAAAATAAATAGTCATTCTCTCCGTTAATCTTCTCTGTTAATCCTCTCTGTTAATCCTCGTTTGCATTCTGTTGTTTTTTAATAGAAGGGATTTTAATAGAAGGGATTTTTATATGATTACAAATAAATACACAAACGAAACTTAATAATACAAGAAGAAAAAAATAAACGAAATCTAACTGATGTAGGTTATGCATGGGGCCACCTCCTAGCTTTTATGGGTTAACGAGTTGCTAAAATGGTCCTAAAAAGATGGCATGTGCGGCTGCCGGACACCTTAATTGCCTTATTATATTTGCAATTCTCATACCTAGTAAAAAATTCTTAGAATATTAAGAGAAAATTTTCATGAATTTCCCCTTAAGCATTAATATTATCAGCACTTTAATAAATAAGGAAAGTGATAAACAATAAAATCTCAAATATTTGCTTACTGCCGGAAATTTATTGCGATATGAAACAATTATATACATAGTATATAATAATACAAATAGTTAGCGTATGAGATCTATATTGCAATATCCCAAGAATGAGAGTGGTTTTGGGTATCCATAACCGTAATTTTTCTATCCATAAAATTATTATCTACTTAATATCCCTCCTTCACTTAAAATAAAAATATAAATTATTCATTAATCTATTTATACATATGAATTAACTTCATAAACTGAGCTTGATCTGAAAGATTTTCCATTAAATAATCAGGATGATTATCCGACAATTGCGTCAAAGTAATTGAACCTGAAGCCACTGCTATAGATTTTACTCCTGAAGCTTTAGCACACTTTATATCGTAAGGGGTATCACCAATAACAAAAATTTTCTCCAGAGGGACCCATTCTTCAGCACATTCCCGACCTCTCATAATGGCTAGTTGTGCTATATCATTTCGATTTTCAAAATCAGAACCAAACCCGCCAAAAGAAAAAAAACTATTTAAATGAGACCTTTCCAGTTTAATTTCTGCTCCCCTTTTTAAGTTCCCTGTAAGTAATCCCATAATAATGTGAGATTGGCGACAGGCCTCTTTTAATAAAGAATCAACTCCCTGTAAAATACGGTAACCTGTTGATTTCTCAATTTCCTTTTCTAAATACCATAAATACGTCTGACAAATTTCTTCTATCTCTTGATCATTAGGCTCCCTGTTAAAATTTTTAAAAATTTCCCGAATAATTGCAGGGTCCGTCTTACCATCAGGGACTATATCTTTCATGGCATCCTGAATAGAGTATTTCTCTTGTAGAGTTTTATTTAATGCACGATTTCCCGCCCCTCCGGAAACGAGTAAAGTGCCGTCAATATCAAATAACAATAAAATTTTGGATTTTTCCATTTTGGCTCTTCATTAAAATTAAAAATTTAAAAATGCCTTATTTTTCGCGTTATATTCTAACTTTTAATTCTTGCAATTTGCATTTTGAAATTTAAAATTTAAATTTCCCTATATTCTATCCTAATCTACCTTGATTCATTTGCTTCTTCACTCTGTAAAAGGTGTCATAGAATTTTAAATAGCTATTTATTTCCTCTTGAAGCATTGAAAAAAATTCCTTCTCCTTTATAAACTCTGAATCTAAGAGAAGGTTTGCACTTAATGAAAATGCCTCCAATGAATTCGGATTCTTGCCCTTTTTCCCAATCAAAACAAAAAAGGTATTTCTTCTTAAACTCATCGGCATTCGAACTATTTCCTTAAAAACCGGGTTCTCATTTATGGACAAATTCTGAAAACCCTCTTCAAGAAAAATAATATCATAAAACATCCCTCTGATTTGTTCAATAGTTACTTCAGTAATGGTATTTGTAATAACCGGCTGGTAGGAAAGTTGATCTAAATTATCAATCATTTTTTGCAAAATATCGCTACTTTGAATAAATAGCAGAGCTTTTTTCTTTCTATTTTCCGTCATCTTTTTATATTATCCCCTTTTCGTAATCTTTATCCAAGGATAGTCCGTCAATATCCGTAGTTTTCTCTCCTCGCTCTCCCTTAACACTATCGATACCTCGAGAGACTATACTCCGATGAGAAGCATAGGCTAAGGCAGTTTCTTCAGTAATTAATTCATTTTTGTAGAGAGAGACAATGTGGCTGTCAAAAGTTTGCATACCAAAGGCGCCGCCGTCATTGATAACATCCTGAAAAGTCTTTCCTTCAGATTCTCCATTCAAAATAAGTTCCTGTATCCTCAAATTAGCCCCCATTATTTCCAAAGCAGCTACACGTCCGCCTCCCCCATCTTTTGGTAAAAGTCTTTGACAAACAATCCATCGTATTGTTTCCGAGAGACGAATCCGGATTTGTCTCTCTTCCTCTTGCTCAAACATTCCTACAATTCGATTTATTGTCTGACCGGCATCTATTGTATGTAAGGTACTAACCACCAAATGCCCTGTTTCCGCTGCAGAAAGCCCAATTTCAACTGTTTCCCGATCTCGCATCTCACCAACTAAAATTACTTTAGGCGCTTGCCGAAGGGCTGCACGCAGGCCGCTGGCGAATCGATCAAAATCAGTCCCAAGTTCTCTTTGATTAAAGGTGGCCCTTTTATGAGAATGAACAAATTCAACCGGATCTTCCAGGGTTATAATATGCACGGATTTATCTGTATTAATAATGTTCAGTAAAGCTGCTAATGAAGTTGACTTTCCAGAGCCTGTGGCCCCGGTAACCAATATTAATCCATTTTTTTCTTCAGCCATTTTATTAATTACTGAAGGTAGTTCC
>JAUWIR010000452.1 GCA_030605265.1 Pseudomonadota bacterium
ACCTATATTTTGTACAGTACTAAAATCATGAAGCTTTTTTCCCTGCTGTGTAAAGGATAGTAATAATGTATTTTGAGGTGATCAAACAAGTATAGAAAGGGGGTGAACATTAAAAAAATTAGAAGAACAATGTAGTAGGCTATCGTTTTTTTAATAGTTGAGAAGTTATTATTTGAAGGAGAGTATGTTATGAAAAAAAAAGGGTTTTGGAAAGTTTTTATTTTTGGGCTAATGGTTTCTGTTTCCATTAGTTTTCTAGCTAAAAGCGCACTAGCACAAGTAGCTCTTAATACTCAAGTTATGCTTCAAAACAGCTTGGCTGTACCGCTCGGGGATGCTGACGATCCAGATGCATATTTAGTTGATAATTTTGAATATTTTAGTAGTCCTCGGAACATGGGTTGGAACCCCATAGAACCTGCTTATCCGGTGTGGGGATATGGCCTTGGTTATGCTGAATTAACTACAGTTCTTGATTTCGAAGAGGGCAGCAGAGTCCTTGACAGCAAACGTCCCTTCTCGGTCTTTCTTATCGAAACTCCATACAAAGGTTATTCAATGACCAAGTATACCAAATATTATGATGAAGACACTGAAGAAGCTGAAGATATTCCAGGAACATATTGTGTTTTTAGCGTAATGATGAGGATGCCTTTTGGTTATGAATGGTTCCAAATGCCATCAGCTAAGGTAACCTTTGAAACAGAAAGTGAAAAGACCATCTCTATAAAATTCATTGCAAGACAAGACGCTTATAATGCAGAGATTAAGCCAACTGACGAAATTGATGATAATACTACTATTACAGTGCTCCTTGGAAGAGATTATCAGGATAGTTCTTGGCACTTTATAGTGAAAAATCTGGAAGATATTCTCGATGCACATGTAAATGACGATGGGGAAAATGTTGAAGATATAGCTTTTATTAAAGCCGTTACCCTTGGGGGTAACTCCTTTAGGGCTGACAATGTTATGTTCACTAATCCATGTAAATCCATTTTAGGCAACTCAGCGCCTCACCTTTTCCGAATTGGGCCTATCTACGGTCAGCTTTGGAATGTTATGCAAACATTCTGGATAATGGCTGAAGATGATGATCTGGGCATGCATATGTCTATCAATGAAGATGGTGATTATGTATTCGATAATATTTTTTATTTTTTAAACCCAGATGAAGATTGTGAAGCTGAAGAATCGGAGCAAGCAACTTTCTGTATTGGCTGTGAAGAAGGCAGTTTGGGAGTTGGAGGCTTAGAGTTGGATATTGCTGATCCTGACGATATGGACGCTGTTAAAATTATAGCTTTACGTGAGGATGAATCTGATGATTGCGACCCTCCTAAAGTTATTTGTAATGATGGCGATTGCGTTATTGATGCGGATGATGCCAATTTAAACTTCCAGTTCAATGTTGGAGATACCCTTGGTTCATGCGCTTTCTTAATGGCCAGACCCATCTCTTGTGTACCTGAAGGTGACGATGATGATGCTGATGAAGGAACATGGCCCTTCAGCCAGGCAAAAGCCAACAACTTCCCACCATATCTGCTTCAGGAGGACGGAGTGATTATTCCTAACTTGCCGGAAACAAGAGACTATTATACTGAAGATGAAGATGAGCAAAATGAAGATACTGAGGTCCCTGACAACGCTATTTATATGAGATCTATGACCAACCCAATGTATGTGTTGGCTGTTGCCTTATATAACAGCGATCATGAAGTGTTTCCAAATGTTAGAGCTTTAAATCCAACAATGGGTCAAACTCCTGAAGATCTCATTGTAACTTGTCGAGTAACCGACGGTGTAGCAACTGATAAAGAAACCTTTCCTGTGAGCGTAGTGAATTATCCTGTAACCAATTTTCCTCCAATGCTCAATGACTTGGATGATCAACTCTTTTATGTAATGGAATCTCCGAGTCCGGACAAGGGAGTAAACGTTTACCAAGTAATGGCTACTGATCATGATATGCAGGATATGTTCAGCTTAACCTATAATTGTACCTTAAATGGTCTGCCAAATTATCAGGTTGGCCCATTCCAGCAAAGAATCATTTCTCCTACCGGTGGGCTCATTGCTTTCACACCTTACAGTGAGGGCGCTCTTCAGGCCATCATTACAGTTGAAGATCCTCGCGGAATGTATGCAGTTGGTGCAATTACCATTTTCTGCTGCAACAGAGGCACCTGGTTCAATCATCCTCCAATCATCTTACATGATCTTGATTCACCTCAAACAATCAGGGCCGGACAGCTCTTTGTGGCTGATGAGATGAATTTTGTTGATCCTGATGGAGATGAATTATATTGGTCATGTAATATAGGAGCTATTGGCGATAATGGTCTTTATACCTTCCAGTCACAGTATCCCGGATATTATATGGTTCAAATTACTGCCTATGACATCAGAGGCGGCGCTGCAACAACGGAATTTATGATTCATGTATTACCGTGGTGGGCTTATTAGACACCAAATTTTTCCTAGTATTCAAGGAAACAAGAGGCGGGCAGCAAATTGCTGCCCGTTTTTTTTTACTTGTGTAATTAACAAATTTAGACAGGATAACAGGATTAACCAGATAATTTTTAACCCTGTCCATCATTTACAATAACTCTTTAACTTTACGCTTGATCTCAATATTATTTTCTTCAAAATTACTAACCCACTGGTTTTCTCACTGCACAAGAAAATTAACTAATTGTGCTTGTATTCAATTACAATCTCGTTTTCATAGTAGAAAGCTAAGGTCACATCTTATTATAAACAAGATATATGCACCCAATAATTTGTCTTGTCAATTCTCTATATTCCATATACCCTCCTTAAGTTATGATAAATATTTTTGATTAACTTGATTTAAATCATGTTTATCCTGTTATCCTGTCAAATATTTTTTTATATTAGTGAATCTAAAAATCTAATCGCAAAAGTCGGCTTTTTTATGCATACGGAAGGAAATTAAAAATATCTTGTCATACCGATCATTAATTGATACATTATCGTTTTTTCATCAAAGGGGCAGACTATTAATTTATGAAAAATTAAGATTAAATGTTACAAAATTATATTAAAATTAAAAATGCTCGCCAAAATAATCTTAAAGGTTTTGATGTCAATATTCCCTTGAATCAGATTACCGTCATCACAGGGGTAAGTGGTTCCGGGAAATCAAGCCTTGCCTTTGATACCCTCTATGCTGAAGGGCAGCGACGCTACATTGAGACATTTTCCCCTTATGCCCGACAATTCATGGAGCGGATGGATAAGCCGAAGGTAGAAAGGATAGAGGGGGTCCCCCCTGCTATTGCCATAGAGCAGGGTAACCCGGTAAAAACCTCTCGATCCACTGTAGGCACAATTACTGAACTTACCGACTTCACTAAATTACTCTTTGCCCGGATCGGAGAATTATTTTGCTCAGGGTGTTCTCGAAAAGTAATCAGGGACAATCCTGAAACCATTTTAGCCGCCCTTCAAAAAGAGCATCCTTCAAGCCGGATGATCCTGGCTTTCCCCTATCCTAAGGGGGATTTTGATCCTGAAATAATCAAGCAAGAAATTGTGCGCCAAGGATTTTACCGTGTTTTAGAAGGCGATAGAATTGGAGATATTAATGAGCCGGGCTTAAATTTGGCTTATACATCAATTGTGGTTGATCGATTCGCTCTTTCCTCAACTGAAAAAACCCGCATCATAGATTCTATTGAGCAAGGCCTGCGATTTGGTCAAGGAAAGCTCCTCATTCATATACCCGGTCAAAAAACCTTACACTTTAGCTCTCATTTACATTGCCCCTACTGCGACCTTTTTTATAAAGACCCCGTGCCAAACCTTTTTTCCTTTAACAGCCCCTTGGGGGCCTGCCCTACTTGCCGCGGCTTTGGAAGGAACATTGGGGTCGATCTTGATCAGGTTATACCAAATCAGGCCCTTTCGCTGGAACAGGGGGCTATAAGGCCGTGGAGTCAAGATCGTGGCGAATATGTCGATCTTCTTGATTTTTGCCGTCGTCAGCATATTCCCACTAAAATTCCTTTTAAAAACTTAAACCCCTCCCAAAAAGAATCAATCATCGAGGGGACCAAAGATTTCTATGGGGTACGAGGTTTTTTCAACCGGCTGGAAAGTAAATCCTATAAAATGCATATTCGTGTTTTTCTCTCCCGATACCGGGGATATTTCACCTGTCCTGTATGTCAGGGAACACGTCTTAAGCCGGAGTCCTTGCTCTATAAGATAAAGGGATATGATATTGCCAAAGT
>JAUWIR010000190.1 GCA_030605265.1 Pseudomonadota bacterium
ATTTCAGGTTTTTCCTCTAAATAGTAAACCTCAAGAAAGGCAATTGGATTACTATTTGCAATGATGTTTGAGGTTTGTTTCCAAGAAGTTTCCTTAAAATTTATCGTTTTGAATTCCCGGTTTTCCAGAATAATTCGCGCACAGGTAATTTCCGGGTACTGATATGCCGTGGGGATAAGATTCACTATTTCCCGGAGCATCTCCTCTTGTGATTTATTTTGTCTTTGTATTAAATAAGAGATATTATAGAGGCACTCTAACTCTTTAATCCGCTCGTTAAGGGCATATGTCTTTTTCCTTAATGTCTCCTCACCCATTTTTCGCTCGACTATTGCGCCTATCAATTTTGCAGCGGTTTTTAAACGTCTTTTGGCCATCTCAATAATAAAAGGCGGCCTTGACTTATAGATTTTGGCTTGTTCGAGAAGTTCATCCGGATTGAGGCCGTATCTTTTAGCTATTTCCTTTAATTTATGTGGATCTTTGGGCGGATCTCCATATCCAAAGTTGATAGATCCAACTATTTCTCCTCTTGCCCTTATCGGAACTGCATAAAGATGCATGCCTCCACGACATTCGATATCAACTGGTTGGCCCGTTTCAATAGAAATCTTGGCAGCCTCGTTCCAGCATGACTCGTGACAGTGCCATTTACCACTCTCTAAGGCCTCTTTGTTATCATCTGTATTGCACGATTTACGTGAGGCATTATCAAGTAAACGACACCACCCTGAGGAAAAAATACCAAAGGCATACTCCCCGGTTTTTTCATATACTGCAGATGAGGTGTCGAGCAATTCAAGGAAATCATTTACAATGTCTGAGAGAACATCTTCCCCCACAGCGTCAACCAGAATACGACAGGTATTAAGTTCAACGAGATTGCCATAAGGTTGTTGATAAGGTTCCTTTTTAGTAGATTTAGATTTAAGGTTTTTTTCCAATAGCCATTCAATCTCTTGCAACTTCTTTCTCATCTTATATACCTCTAATTATGAAAAACAGTGATGATATAGATTTATTTATTTATATATAAATAAATTTCTAAATAGTATAAACCTATTTAGATATATTATATACTATCCAGCCGGCAATACAAAGAAAAATATTTTTTCTGCCTATGCGATTAGAAAAGAATTGGGGTGGATAAAATTTAAGGAAAGAGATTAGTTAGGATTTTGGGTAAGGTTCTTCAGTTCCATTTAGCAAGTTATACAATGTCTTGCTTAATTCTTTAATCTCATACGGCTTGACAATTACACCGCTAAAACCATGTCCTTTATATTCATCCATTATGGGATCATTGGAATAACCGGATGATACAATCGCTTTAATTTCAGGGTCTATTTCATGCAGTTTCCGAATGGCTTCTAAACCTCCCATACCACCTGGTATGGTTAAATCCAGAATAACAGCATCAAACTTCCGTCCGGATGCCTGTGCTTTTTTATACAGCTCAATTGCTTCAGCACCATCTTTTGCAAATTCAACCTCATAACCAAGTTTATTGAGTATTGATCTGATCATATTCTTGATATTTTCTTGATCGTCCATAAATAGGATATTTCCTTTGCCCTTATAAATCGGCTCCTCTTCAATATCTTTTAAAGTAAAACTCTCTTTCTCAAAAGCAGGAAGGAATATGCTGAATGTTGCTCCGGCCCCTATCTCAGATTCTACAGTAATGCATCCCCCATGTTTATTGATAATAGAATAGGTGATGGCCAAACCAAGGCCACTTCCTGCCTGTTTGGTGGTAAAATAGGGGTCAAATATCTTTGGGAGATAATCTTGCATTATGCCGGGTCCCTGATCCTTGATTGATACCCTTATATATTTGCCCTCTTTTAAAAGTAAATCCTTCTTTGCTCCGGCTATCACATTTTTAGCCCATATTCTGATTGTCCCCCCTCCGGCCATAGCTTGCTTGGCATTGATAATCAAATTATTAACGGCTTGATCTATCTGCCCTCTATCTAGTTCAGCCCACCAAAGATCATCAGCTAGATTGAATTCACATCTTACATTAGAACCACTCAAGGATAGAGTGGCTGTGTTTTTTAGTAATTTTGCAATAGAGGCGATCTCTTTGATTGGTGCTCCGCCAGTAGAAAAGGTGAGTAATTGCTGGGTTAAACGCCTTGTCTGATTAGATGCTCTTTTGGTTTCTTCTAATACTTCTGATATATTTTCTCCGGATTTAGCATATAGTTCTATAAGGGAGAGGTTTCCTATAATAGCCGTTAATAAGTTATTAAAATCATGGGCTATACCTCCGGCCAAAACTCCCAAAGATTCTAATTTCTGCATCTTTTGTAATTCTTCTTCCAGTCTTTTTCGCTCGGTAATGTCTTTGACAGTGCCAATTATGCCAATGGGATTACCCGCCTTGTCATGAAACAGTGAATTGTGCATTAAAGTGGGGAAGGTGGTGCCATCCCGTCTGACATGCCATATTTCATCATTAAAGGAGCCTGTCTCTTTAGTTTGCCGGTTGGCTGCTTCCACAGAGGGCATTTGCTCTTGGGTGTGGAAAATAGAAAGATGCTTACCTAAAAGTTCCCCTGATGTATAACCATGTATGGATGCAAAGGCATTATTCAAAAAGAGCAAATTACCATTTAAATCAACCAAAGCCATACCTTCATCACTTTGCTTCACCATGGATGATAGAAGATGCAGTTCTTTTTGTGACTGTATGCGCTTGGTGACATTCCTAGCAATTTTAAGAACATTAATTACCTTCCCCCGGTTGTCTTTTAAAGGCACTCCGATAACTTCCAAATAGCATTCACCTTTGATTCCTTTTAGGGCGGGCAGATACAGAATACCCGATTCAATTTCCCCGGTTTTTATAGCCCTCTTGCAAGCACAACCCTCACAGGGTTTATCTCTATATGCATAGGCTTTATAACAAAGCTGTCCTACCGAGTTTGGATTCATATCAATAGCCGTTTTGTTTGCCCAAAGGACCCTCATATCCATATCAAGTTGTAATATCATGTCAGGTGAACTATTTAGTAGGGTTCGTTTTTGTTCCTCACTCTCTTTCAATTTATCCTCTGCTCTCTTATATTCGATGATTCTGCCCACATGCTCGGCAATTGCATCTATCAGGTTTCTCTCTTCTTTTAGGAATGGGCCTTCATCACTTGGTGGTCTTTCCTCCAGGTAATAAATATCCAAGACACCGAGCCGGCTGTCATCTAATTTGATGTCTGAGCTTTGTTTCCAAATTGTTTCCCTGAAGTTGTTCGTTTTAAATACCCGATCCTCCAGTGTTATTCGGGAGCAGGTAATTTCCGGATATTGCCATGCAGGTGGAATCAGTTCAACTATTCCTTGAAATATCTCCTCCAGTGAAATGCTCGGTTTCTCTTTAAGATGAGAAATACCATAAAGGCATACCAGCTCCTTAATCCGTTCGTCTGCCTTCTTTTCCGCTCGTTTTCGCTCGACCATTGTGCCTATCAACTTGGCTGAAGTTACCAAATGCCTCTTGGCAGCTTCTATTATAAAGGAAGGGTGTGGCTTATAGGCAGCAGCCTGATCGAGAAGTTCCTCGACACTTAAACAGTATCTTTCTGCAATCTCTTTTAGTTTCTGAGGGTCTTTTGGAGGCTCTCCATATCCAAAATTGATAGATCCGACTATTTCGCCCTCAGCTCGAATAGGAACAGCATAAAGATGGATGCCTCCACTGCATTCAATATCAACCGGTTGGCCTGTTTCGATGGAAACTTTAGAGGCATCAGTCCAGCACGACTCATGACAAAGCCATTTGCCGCTTTTTAAGGCTTCTTTGTTATCGTCCGTATTGCACAATTTACGTGAGGCATTATCGAGTAAACGACACCAGCCGGAGGTAAAGATACCTAAAGCATAATCTCCATTCTTTTCATATACGGCTGATGAAGTTTCAAGTAAATCAAGATAATTTGTCACAATGCCGATTAGAAGACATTGTTCAATAGAATCCAGCAAAATACGGCAAGTATTAAGATCGACCAAGTTGCCATATTGCTGAGCATAAGGTTTCTTATTAACAGTGCTTTTCTTATTCAGATTCATCCATTACCTTTACATGGGAATTTAATAACTTTATATCGGTTAATAAGATTGAAATAACTGAATACTACATTTTCAGAGGCTCTATTTTGTCGAGTATGACTTTATGATTTTATGTAATACTTCACTCAATTTTTTAATTTCATAGGGTTTGCTAACTACCCCGCTGAAGCCATATTCCTTAAAATTTGACATTACCGGATCATTCGAATACCCGCTCGAAACAATAGCTTTGACCTCAGGATCTATTTCGTGAATTTTTTGAATGACCTCTTTCCCTCCCATACCGCCCGGGATAGTTAAATCCAGAATCACAACATCAAAACTTTCTTCTGAATCCTTCTTTTTTTTATATAATTCAAGCGCTTCAGCACCATCTTTTGCAAATTCAACCTCATATCCAATATGCTTTAGCATTTTACCAACCATATTTTTGATACCTATTTGATCATCCATGAATAAAACTCTCCCTTTACCGGCAAATATTTTTTCTTCCTCAACACTTTCTACTACAAGACTCTCTTTTTCGGTAACAGGAAAATAGGTATAAAACGTAGTTCCAGTTCCTACCTTTGATTTTACACTGATGTGTCCTTCATGTTTTTTAATAATGGAATAGGTTATAGCTAAACCAAGACCGCTTCCTTCTGCCTTGGTGGTGAAATAAGGATCAAATATTTTCGAAAGATCTTCTTCAGGTATCCCTATCCCTTGATCTTTTACAGATATTTTTACATATTTTCCTTCTTCCAATGGGTAAAATATCTTTTGTTTTAACTGTTACATTTTCAGCACATACTTCGATCCTGCCGCCTCTTGGCATAGCCTGATCAGCGTTAATTATTAAGTTATTGAATGCTTGCCTTATTTGTCCCTCATCGATTTCAACTAACCACAGATCATTTGGTATAGAAAATTTACAGCTCACATTAGAGCCACTTAAAGCAAGGGTTATCGTATCTTTTAATAATATTGAGAGAGAAGCTTTTTTCTTAATAGGCTCCCCACCTTTGGCAAAGGTTAGGAGTTGTTTAGTAAGGTACTTTGTTTGCCGGCAGGCTCTGTTTGTTTCTTCCAATACTTCAGAAATGTTTTCCCCTGATTGAGCATAAATTTCTAATAGAGAAAGATTGCCAATAATAGCAGTTAACAAGTTATTAAAGTCATGGGCAATCCCACCTGCCAGCGTCCCAAGAGATTCCAATTTCTTAGCTTTCTGTAATTCTTCTTCGATTTTTTTAAGTTTACTAATATCTTTAAAATTTTCAACAATACCAATTAATTTCCCGTCAGTACCCCGAAAAGCGGTTGCAGTTAGAATACAGGGAATACAGGCACCATCTTGAGGGGATAGCTCAAAATTACACACAATATTATCCTCACCATTAAGAATACGAGTTAATGGACAATTGGGGGTACCACAAAAGTGGTCATGAAATATCTCATGGCACTTTTTGCCAACTGCTTCATCCTTGCTTATGCCCAAAAGACGGCATAATATATCGTTAATCCGAAGGATATTAAAATCTTTATCAATTACACACATCCCACCATCGGCAGTATTGAATATCTGATTGATTTCTCTGTAAGCAAGCTCTATTGCCTCTTTTGCCTGTTTTCTCTCGGTAATATCTTTAAAATCTTCCACAATCCCAATCAATTCACCATGAGATCCACTGAAAGGAGTTGCCGTCACAATGCAAGTGATTTTAGTACCATCATTTCGCTCTTTTTCTACATCATATTCAACATGCTCTTCACCTCTAAGAATCCTTGTTAGTGGGCAATTTGAGGTATGACAAAAAGTACCGCGAAATGTTTCATAACACTTTTTCCCCACTGCCTTATCTTTTTCTATACCAGACATGTTACAGAGTGTCTTATTAATCCGAAGGACATTGAAGTTTTTATCGATCAAACGCATACCATCCGCTGCTGTATTGAATATTTGATCAAGTTCTGCATAGGCAAGTTTTGTTTCTTTTTGTGCTTTCTTTCGTTTGGTTATATCACGGTCTATACCACGATAACCTCGAAACACTCCCTTACCATCAAAGAATGGTACTCCACTGGTTTCAAGTATAACCAGATGCCCATCTTTATGAAGGTTAGCGTTTTCGAGTTCCATAAATGGTTTATGTTTAGCAGTAAGAGGATTAAAAATATCGGCAATACGTCTTGCCTCATCAAGAGGCATAAGGTCAAAGGGTGTTTTCCCTATCACTTCTTCCGGTTCATATCCAAGTATGCTGAATATTTTTGGACTGACATATGTGTAGACGGCGTTTTCATCCACCTCCCATATCCAATCGCTGGTGGTTTCGACTAAACTGCGGAAGCGTTTTTCACTCTCCCGTAGTGATTCCTCAGTACGCTTAAGCTCTACCATTGCCCCTATCAATTTTGCTGAAGTTTCCAAATGTCTCTTGGCAATTTCGATTATAAAAGGTGGTCTTGACTCATATGAATTAGCCTGTTCGAGAAGATCATCTACATTAAGATCATACTTTATTGCTATTTCTTTTAATTTCTGAGGACCTTTTGGAGGATCGCCATATCCACAGGTAATAGATCCAACTATTTCTCCTCCAGCTCGGATAGGAACAGCATAGAGATGGATACCACCATGACATTCAATATCTGCCGGTTGACCTGTTTCAATAAAAAGTTTAGCAACTTTCCAGCATGACTCATGACAGAGCCATTTGCCACTTGCTAAAGCCTCTTTATTGTCTTCAAAGGCGCATAAATTACGTGAAGCGCCATCAAGTAAACGAACCAGCTTGAAGTAAAAATACCTATGGCATAATCACCATTTTTTTCGTATACTGCTGACGAAGTATCGAGTAAATCAAGAAAATCACTCACAATGTCGCCGAGAACATCTTCTCCAATACCACCCACTAAGGTACGGCAAGTGTTTAGATTAACCAGATTGCCATAAGGCTGTTCATGGGTACGCTCTTTCATTTTTTATACTAACCTCATTAAAATTTGTTTATTTTTACCCATTTAATTTTAGTGAGGTTTGAAGAGAATGTCCCGCTCGTTTTAAGGTCATAGACCACGATTATAGTATAATATCGTCCATTATAAATATATTATCAACTTATTTCATAGAATATCTTTATTTATCTAGGAATATCATTTTCATTCACGGGTATTGCCATTAAACCTGCAGCCTTGTCGGCTGCTCCCAAAACCCATTTTTCATTTATAATGATTTAGGGGATAGGTGCGCTAAGCTTAAGTTATTGATAAATCAATAAAAACAGATTTAAATAATAGCAAAATACGCCTAAGTGGGAACAGCTTATCAGCTGTATTTATGCCCTGGTTGCTCCTGAAGACATTGAGCCAATTGGTGAAGCGCCCATGCTCGCTCCGGCCCTTGCTCCGAAGGAGCGAAAAACTCCAAGGCCTCATGGTAACAGGTTATTGCTTTTTCCCAATCCGGCTTCGGTCTATTATGGTAACAATAAGCCAAGCTGGAAAGGGCCCATGCCCGGTTAATCAATTGCTCCTGCTGGTCCTGAAGATCCAGGGCCTGGCTGTAATAGTCTATGGCCTTTTCCCAATCCGGTTTCTTTTTATTCAGGAAACAGGAGGCTAATTGATAAAGGGTCAGGGATCGCTCAGCCCTTTTCTCTTGTTCTGTTTCAAGTTCCAGGGCTTGATGGTGATATTGTACTGCCTTTGCCCAATCCGGTTTTGGCTTATTCTGATAGAGCCAGGCGCATTGAATGAGAGAATCCAAGAGATCATCTTTTTTATCCAGCTCTTTTAAAATCTGAACAGCTTCAC
>JAUWIR010000542.1 GCA_030605265.1 Pseudomonadota bacterium
GTATTAAAGGCTTCAGATAAGGCAATAAGCTCTTTATGGGACTGAACTTTCACTGTAGTAGTTAAATCACCTGAAGAGACCCGGTTGGTTGCCTTAATGAGCTGATCGATAGGAGTAGTGATTCCTTTACTGATGAGGAACCCTAAAAATAAGAGCAAGGCGCATCCAATAAGAGAGGCCCATAAAAGGGTGAGTATAATTTTTTTTAAACTTTGTTTTTTTCCCTCCAGGCTGGAAACGAGCATAATGGCCCCCACCTTCTGAGTGTCAAAATTTTGTAAGGGAAAACAGATGGCGTGGTATTCAGTATCAAAGATGTAGATTCTCTCAATAGTATGAGCATCGGTGGAGTGAGATGAGTATTTTTGTTGAATTTTTAAAGGCATAGAAAAAGGGACTTCCATGGGAATGGAGCTGTAAAGGACTTTCTCATCTCGAAAGATTAACACTTGCAGCCCGGTATGCCGGTGAATCCTCTCAAAAAAGAGATGATCCAAATACCGGATAGCTGAGATATAGCCAACAATTCCCTCTCGCAGACTGCGAATGGGGAAAATAATCTTTAAGACCAGCCCCTGTGATGTCTTATCAATTCCATAAGTCTCATTTTTTACTTTCTTTTGTAGAATTAATTCCTGAAATTCTGTGAGATTAGCTTGATGGTATTTAGAGGATAAAGCTTTATGAGCGATTACCTTCCCTCCCAGATCAAATAGGGCAACATGGTCTAAATTTAGGTCATTTTTCATTATTCCAAGTTGAGATGATAAAATTTTTTGAGTATCTTTTGGATGGTGAAGCATATCTTCCAGTATTGAGGAAATAATCCAATGCAATCTTTGGGTTGGTGCGACCACCTCTTCGGCAACAAAATAATTTTGTATTATCCGAATTTGAGTGGCCATATTTTGGTTGATGAGACTATCGAGCTCTTTATCTAATAATTGCGTCTGCAAACCTATATGAGTTAGAAAAATAGTCAGAAATATTAATAAAAAAGGAACTAAGAGGCTGATAATAATTTTGTTGGGATTTGTTTTCATAATTTATTTAAAAAAAAAACAGTGCAACTATTTAACTGCGCCTTTTTAGGTTATTCACTCTATTGATAAAATATACCAGTAAACCAAGAAAATTGAAACAAATTTGTTTCAGAAATGAAAAAAAATGGAACTGAATTGATATTATCCTAATTAAGTGTTTTCCTATTTTTAGACAGGATAACAGGATTGACAAAAAAATTTTTAATCCTGTCTATCATTTACAATGGGTTCTTGTGATTCCACATTAAGGCCGCATTTATACAATTCCATAAGCATACATTTCTCATAAATACAAATCCCATCTTAATATAAACACGATATGCACACCCAAATAATTTGTTTGTTCTGTCAATTTCCTATATTCCATATAACCGCCTTCAAATTGTAGTAAATCTTTTTGATTAACTGGATTTAAATCATGTTTATTCTGTTATCCTGTCAAATATTTTTTTTCAATTTATAAATATATTATTTAAAAAATAGAGATATCTATTGCTTTAAGTTATCTATGGTTATCTTTTTGTTTCATAGATGAAACAAATGATGGAATAAGAATGATAGCCTTATTGTTTAACCTATTGAAAAATATGTTTATATTTGTTGGCACACATTATGCTATTACAATACAGCAGTGTTTTATTTTTATTAAGACAGTAAGACAGCATCAAGGTTTTTTTAAAAAACAATTTTCAATACCCCTACTTGTTAGTTATAGGGAAATATAGGGAATTCAATTTCGGCCTTATAAATGGGGATTTTCCTGCTCCCCTCCCCCCAGCGTGAAGCTTTCAAAGGCATAGAGGCTTTTATTTGAGATTCTCTTAAATATAATCAAGTAGGTAGAGAGGAGGTGGGGATTCAAAATCAGTAAAAAATTTTACCTTATTAAATTTTTTGAAACGAAACCCGAAATTTTAATTAAGATAGATTTGAAGGAGGTTCAAATGTGTAAAAAATTAAAAAGCATAGCATTATTATCATTCATCTCTTTAATTGTAATTCTTTTCACTCAAAATCTAAACGCTCAGTGGCTTTATTATCCCGCTGATGCATTTAGTACTCTTGGCGTACCAAGCACTCTTATTACCCCTCCCACCTCATTGCTACCCGGTATATTGCCCTTTAATCTTTTTTATCCAAATGCTCAGCCCCCGGGATTATTTGTTTTCCCTCCTGCACCTATATTCCCTTGGTCAATATATACTGCTCCTACCCTTACTCCAACTACTGCTGCTTACAATCTGGCTGCAACTGTTCTTTATTATCCAGCGAATGCATTTAGTACTCTCGGCACGCCAAGTACTGTTGTTGCCCCTCCCGCTCCAGTGGGAATCAGTACATTACCCTTTAATCTTTTTTATCCAAATGCAGTGCCTCCTGCTACTTATTATTATCCCCCTGCTCCTGTTATCTGATAAAAAAATTCTAGCTAGTATCGTCTATTATTGACACTATTACCTAAAAGAAAATCCCGAGGAATTATTCATAGGGATTTTCTTTTAGGTTTTTAATGATAAATTTTTTGCTTTTTACTGCAAAGAATTTTTTATTGCCAATAAGGCACCAAGACACGAAGTAGAAATATGAAGTAAAAAAATCTTGGTGCCTTAAGGCCTTAGTACCTTCTTGGTGGCAAAAATAATAAGTAGGTTTTAGTTTCGGCTTTTCTTAGGTTTTTTAAAACTATAAAGAACCCCTTTATTCAATTTTTCTCATTTCTAAAACATGTATTCCTCCCTAAATAATAGTATTCTTCAGAGTTAATAAATTTTATAATTCAAATAATTAACATCTTTCATACAGACCTTAATAAAGAAGGAAAAGTAGTTTACACTTTTTTAAAAGGAATTCCTCTCATTAATAGTGAGGGAGTAAGCTTATTTCGTCAAAGTATTCAGGGAAAAGAAGGGGGAGGCGTTACATATTTAATCTTATATTTTTAATTCCATATTTTTTCATTCTACGCCAAAGGGTAGTCCTACTGACATTCATTTTTTTGGCAGCGTTACCTGTGTCCCATTTACAATTAGATAAAATGTTGATAATTGCTGATTTCTCAGTTTGTGCAATGAGATTTTGAACAGAGGTTTTTTCAACTTTAACGCTATAAATATCCTGGGGAAGGTCACGAGCTTGGATTTCTGAACCTTTGCATTTTATGATTGCGTATTCGATAGTGTTTTCCAGTTGTCGAATATTTCCCGGCCAATAGTATTCTGAGATGGCATTCATGGCTTTTTGGGATATTGAGGTGATCTTTCTATTATTGTTAACGGCTGTTTTTTCTATAAAATGTTCCACCAAAAGGGGAAGGTCCCCTTTTCTCTCGCGAAGCGGTGGGACAATGAGCGGGACTACATTAAGGCGATAATACAGGTCTTCACGAAAGGCCCCTTGGGCTACCGCCTTTTCCAGGTTTTTGTTGGTGGCGGCAATGATGCGGACATTGATCTTTATCCACTTTTCTCCTCCAA
>JAUWIR010000385.1 GCA_030605265.1 Pseudomonadota bacterium
GCTGAAATGACAGATCCACACCAACTTCCCCTCCCCTTGGGGGAGGGGTTAGGGGAGGGGGGCAGCTGTTTTATTAGCTATATTATTTACAAATGGCCCCTGTATTTGCTGAAGTAACCATTTTGGCATACCGTTTCAAGTAACCTTTCTTTACTCTCCCCTCTGGTTGGACCCATTTACTTTTCCGTTCAGATAATATTTTTTCATCAACATCGAGTTGTATTTTTCGACCGGGAATATCTATGACAATGGTGTCTCCATCCTGCACTAAAGCAATGGGGCCTCCTTCCATCGCCTCAGGCGAAGCATGACCAATACATGGTCCTCTAGTGCCCCCTGAGAACCTGCCGTCAGTAATAAGAGCCACAGTGTCAGTTAATCCCATGCCCACAAGGGCTGAGGTTGGGGCTAACATCTCTCTCATGCCAGGGCCTCCTTTTGGTCCCTCATATCTGATAATAACTACACTGCCCTCTTTAATCTCTTTACTCATTATTGCCTTCATGGCCTGCTCTTCAGAATCAAAGACCTTGGCCGGTCCTTTAAAATGCATGGCCTTTTCGTTTACTGCAGATTGCTTAACAATGGCCCCCTCCGGAGCAAGGTTCCCTTTGAGTACAGCAATTCCTCCCTCTGCATGGTATGGATTTTCCAAAGGTCGTATGATCTCTTCATCAAAAATCTCACCTCTATCGGCAATTTCAGCAATTGAGCAACCGCAGACCGTGGGATTATCTTTTAGTTTACTTCTGAGGCAGTTTAAGACAGCGGGGATCCCGCCGGCGTACTCAAGATCTTCCATGAAATAATCGCCACCAGGGCGTAAGCTGGTAATATGAGGAGTATCTTTACTTAATTTGTCAAATAGCTCCAAAGGGGTGTCAACCTCAGCATCCGAGGCAATGGCTGGGATATGAAGCACTGTATTTGTAGACCCCCCAAGGGCCATGTCAATTCTAATAGCATTTTCAAAAGCATTGAGGGTCATGATCTGAGATGGAGTAATCCCCTCTTTAATAAGAGTGACCACCCGCCGGCCACTTTCATAGGCTATTCTTTTTTTCTTTGCTGAAACAGCTAAAGCAGTAGCCGCACCAGGTAATGACATTCCTAAGGCCTCGGTTACGCAAGCCATAGTATTCGCAGTGTAAAGCCCTTGGCAAGAACCGGCTCCCGGACATGCCTCTATTTCTAAAGCGGCAACCTCCTCTTCGGATATCAATCCCTGTTGGCACTTGCCAACCGCTTCGAAGGTATCTCGGACTAAAGATAGTTTACGCATCCTATGGCGGCCCGAAAGCATTGGCCCGGCGGTTACAATGATGGCGGGAATATCTACCCTGGCTGCCGCCATTAACATTCCGGGGGTAATTTTATCACAATTAGTGAGAAGGACTAATCCATCCAAAGAATGGGCGCAAGCTATTGATTCTACCATGTCGGCGATTAATTCCCTGGAGGGAAGAGAGTATCTCATCCCCGAATGCCCCATAGCAATACCGTCACAGATACCGGGAATGCCAAAGAGAAGGGCGTACCCTCCACCACTGTGAATTCCCTTTTCAATGGCCCGCTCAAGCTCTCGCATGCCAACATGCCCGGGGATTAAATCCGTAAAAGATGTGGCAATCCCTACCTTGGGCAAATTCATAGCGCTCCGGGGAAACCCGGCGCCATATAAAAGAGCGCGATGTGGGGCCCTCTCTAATCCTTTGGTAATATTATCACTCCTCATTTTTCCCTCATTTTATTAAATGTTTTGCGATGATTGATCCTTATATTCTCGCACGATTGCCGCCATGCGATCCTTGGTGTGCAATTTTAATTTTTTTAATTCCAATATTTTTATCTTTTGATCTTGCGTATGAAAATGATATTCATTGAGCGATTGAAGCTTTTTATCATAATGTTGATGCAAATCTTCTAATCTCTTAAACTCTTTGTTCCGGTACCGTAAAACAATTTTTATTTCCCTTTCAACACTATTCAAGATAATAGCCTCCATAGTTTAATGGGAAACTACTTGACTACTTGATAGCCATTGCGCAAAACCATTAATACTTCCCGCAATCTTGCGGGAGATTTTCTGGTCCGAATAAGGTCCCATTTTTCCTTTTCCAGATCTCTTTTTTCCTGGTCAGTCAAAACAGTTATATAAGGAAGATCGGCAATATCCTCCTCATCCAATTTAAAATAAGATAATTTTTCTCCGGAGGGTAAAATTTCACTTTGAATTTTCGAGGAAAATATTTCCGCCAATTTTTGAGGTGTTTTTGCTTTATTTTGCGCGAGAAGTTCAAGGATTTCTCTTTGCATTTGCCGCAACCCTAAAGTGACCCATTTGCTGCCGAGTAAATTTTTGGGTGTGACCATTTCAAGCACAATTTGACGATCGGGGATTTTTGGCTTTACTGGAGGAGGGGAAGGGGTGGCCTTAACTACTTGCGTTGGTTTTTTCACTGGTTTTTTAATTTCCGGTTTCAAGCGGGGAAGTGAGATTTCTTCTCTTTGCTTTAAAACCCTTTGTTTTGTTCCCTCTCGTTCTTCTTTTCGGGAAGCAGGTTTTTTTAAGGCCGATAGTTTTTCCTTATCTTCTGTATTCTCCTCTTCTTGAGTAGTTAAAGAGAGCATTCCTTTTGAAATATAATCAGCTACTCGTTCATTCCCTTTCGGGGCCTTGCTTGCCCTGGTGGGAGATTTGCTTGTTCTGGTGGGAGATTTGCTTGTTCTGGTGGGAGATTTGCTTGTTCTGGTGGATTTTGGCAATGCAGCTACTTTTGTAGTTGGTTGAAGAGGTTTTTCTTTCTTTTGACGATAACTATTTTCAACTCTGCCCAACCAAATTTTCACTTGCGCAGCATCCCGACTGGTAGGAGATTCAAATTTTAAGAATTGTTTATAATATTCTATTGCCTTTGGATCATCTTTAAGATCAAAATCATAGGTTTTGGCAATATTATAAAGGGCGTCAGTATATCCAGGATAAAGTTTTAAGGCCTTTCGGTAATACTTCACAGCCTCTTGAGGATTTCCCACACTATTATATTTATTCCCCTTACCTTTATATTTTATTGCCTGTTCTTTTGGAGAAAGAGAAGGGGCTACAGTTTTTTTCCCTTCAACTTTTTTCTTTATCGGAGGGAGAGGTTTCGGTTGTGGGGTAGGTTCCCTAGCCTTGGCTACCTTTTTTTGTATGGGTTGAGGAATTACTTTGGTATCAATTTTTTCTTTTTGCTTGGGAACAGAACTCTTTTTTTCTTGTGGGGCTTTAATCTTCATGGCTGAAACTTTTTGCTCGGCATCATCAAGCCATTTTTTTATTTGTTTGGCATCAGCTGATTCATTCCCCTCTAATTGGAGAAAACGTTTCATGAAATAGGCTGCCTTGACATAATTTTTTAAATCCATATAATAGGTGAACCCCAAATTATAAAGGGCATCTGTATAATTTGGATAAATTTTTGCAGACTTTTCATATTCCTCAACTGCTTTTTCAAATTCCCCCTTATCACAATAATCATTCCCAAGGGAATTATGAATTTTAGCGTTTTTCGGAATAATGTTCGCATTTACCAATACCGGCTTAAAAGCCATAATCACCAGGAAAAGTAAAAGAATAAACCTCCCAATGTATTTCATAGGTAACTCCTTTCTTAAAGGATGACTCTGTTTAAATAATGTAGTAAAATATGAAATAAATGTAACATAGGCTAATAGTTAATGTCAAGATAATCAATGTCCCGAAATAATATTTCACCACAGAGGCATTGAGAAAACTCTATTTGCACGGGTCTTTTGATTTTTCTCCGTGTCTCTGTGTCTCCGTGGTAAATTTTGAGGTTGTTCTATATTTCAAACTATCACTTGCTTGAAAAGTTGTATATATAGATAAAAGGAGGTTGAGTGCCGGAATTACCAGAAGTGGAAACGATTGTTCAAGGATTACGACCATATATTTTCAAAAGAAAAATATCACACCTTAAAATTTTTTTACCTAAAATTATTCATACTAAAAAAGTATCCCCTAATCATTTAATCGGAACAACCATTGAAAATATTTCCCGGTTGGGGAAAAATATCATTTTTCAATTGTCAAATGAATGTCATTTGCGTGTTCACCTGAAAATGACTGGCCAATTATTAATAAAATTTCCTGAAGAGGATTTTCAAAAACATACCCACGCTATTTTTTCTTTTGATGGGGAGCGGTTTAAACTAAATTACCGGGATATTCGAAAATTTGGATTCATCCAAATTTTCTCAGCTGAAGAATGGGAAAAATGGCCAAAAGAATCGCCCCTTGGACCAGACCCTCTAGAGGTCACTTTTTCCTTTTTTGAAGAAAAAATTATCAAACAAAAGAGAATGATTAAATCAGTGCTCCTTGATCAAACCTTTTTAGCCGGATTAGGGAACATCTACGTGGATGAAATTCTGTACCATTCAAAAATTCATCCGCAATCCCTGCCTATAAATTTATCTTCAAATGCAGTGCAGGAGTTATATCAAACTATGGTAAAAGTGCTCAAAACAGCCATCTTGCTTCGAGGATCCACCATCAGAGATTATCTGGGGATTTCCGGTGAGGCGGGAAATTATCAGAGCAAACACCAGGTATATGGAAGAGTAAATGCTCCCTGCCATAAGTGTGGCACACTAATAAGAAAAATTAAAGTAGCAGGTCGAGGGACCTGTTTTTGTCCTACGTGTCAGAAACTGGAACAAGGAAGGCGACAAGCCGATCCACTTTAGTGAGTCAAGACAATCACTTTTTTATTTCTCCTAATTTTTTAACTTTCTCTATTTCTTTTTCCTTATCTATTTCTTTTTCCTTATAACCATTCACCCTCAACTCCTCCCCCTTGATGGGGGTTAAATAAAACGCCACCCTCCCCTAACCCCAATGGCATTCACTTAAGGGAGGATTTCTGAATTTTTCTCCCTCGCCCCTCTGGGGAGAGGGTTGGGGTGAGGGGGATA
>JAUWIR010000013.1 GCA_030605265.1 Pseudomonadota bacterium
CAACAGGTACAGGCACCGCAACCTTAAACCACTAACCGTACCGTGACATCAATGGAATCCACTATCCTCAACAAGAAAAACAACGTGAAAGAATAGATAAATTAGTACCGTGACATCAATGGAATCCACTATCCTCAACCTGAAAAATTTGATATTAGAAGATGATGAAAGTACCGTGACATCAATGGAATCCACTATCCTCAACAGTTGGATATTATTGGGATAATAAAAATGAGCTTAATAAGGAAAAGCCCCCACAGACAATGATTTCATATAGTTGATGGGAAGTATCTTCCTTTTCGAAGCCCATAGAAGCGGATTCCTTAAAAAAAATAACCAGTTATCAACATGGGAAGCGGATTCACTATGCCTTAAACATATAACAAAAATCGTATAATAAGTCAATGATTGCTTTTAGTTAACCTTATATTCCCAGGCCTTGTTCCTTTCCGGCTTTTTTCGCATTTATCCCCTATTTTGAGGCTATTGAGAAAAACCTCTATGTTATTTTTAGCCTGACTTTGAGTTAAGTGCATGATTTTAAATATAAAAACGTATTATATAAATTTCGAAGACTTCTGATTCCTTCTTTACCATTTAAACTTATATGTTCGGTAATCACCTTTATTTTTAATAGATTGTACAAGCTTGGTTACCTGTTCATAGATTAGCTCCGGAATTTTATCTTTCTTCCATCGTTCCAATATCGTTTGTACCAATAATTTTTTTGTAGTTTGAGATAGTCGGCCGTTTTTATCTATTACTGCTTCCTTATGCTTTTGACATATAAAATTAAGCACCGGTCTATCTATTGCCCAGGGCCTGAATTCTTCCATGAGATCGAATACCAACGATGAGCGGTTCCTTTGTGGTGAATGAAGAAAGCTTGTTTGTAAAGATAGGCCGGCCCGGACTACGGCATGTTCGACTTTAGCCCTCAAAAGAGCATATCCATAATTAAGCGATGAATTTACCGGATCGGTAGCGCCCTGACAGACACGACTGGGAAACGGCGTTTGTTTTGGCAGTAAAGAACCATAGGCATGCCAATACGAGATTGCCGCCTGCCCCTCGATACCAAATAATTTATTTCTAAATTCTTCTATTTCACTATAATTATTCTGATGCCTGAGCGTATGAAGTCGAACTAATGACTTGTCCATCCTTTTCAAATCCTTGTGCAAGGTATCCTTAAACCACAAAATTTTTGATTTCCGACTCTTTCCGAAATATTTCAAGAGGTTCATTTGGTTTCTTATTTTACCGTCAATCACAGCACAGCCGATACTTAGCACAAACGGAATAGATTTGGCCACCCGGGCCTGTGCCAGTTGCAGCTCGGGTGAATCAGATTTTGGCGAAGCTATAATGCCCGTGACTGTGCCGGCATTACCCATAAAAAGTATAGGGATGTTGTGCTCCATACAAAGATTAATAACAGAGCCTGTTATTCTGACCCTGTCAGTAAATAAACTGACGGAACAAATCCGCCTTATGGGAACTTGTCTTATTAATTTCTTGTCTTTGGAAATTACCAAAGCTTCACCGGATTTATAGAGAGCTACTCCGGGTACGGTAATTCCAAGGTCAATGGTGTTGGACATATATGTTCCTCCTCTGATTTTAGAATCCTGATTCTTGATTTCGTGCTTTTTCTACAAAAAATTTTCGCAACCCTTTTTTGTAGGGGCCCTGGTTTGTTCGGGGTTAGTGCATAACAGGAATTTTCATTTTTTTATACTGAGTTTTTGTGATCAGTAGTCAGCATTCATAAAATTTTTTTGCTAATAGCTAATAGCCGGCTCGATATGAGATAATACCCGGGTTATTTAGGCTGTTGGTTCTTTCCTAAAGAAAACTCCAAGAAAAGAAAACCCATGATAAATATCAAAAATATGCGTCTTTTCACGTTTTATAGTAAGACCGTAGTCTCTTTCAAGGTTCCCTTTCATATAATTTAATCCGCCTTGAGCCTTTGTTTTGGAATCAGTTAAAAGAAGAAGGTCATCACAATATCTAAAATAATGACGGTTTTTGCTCATTTGCTTATCAAATGGAGTGAGATAAATATTGGACAAAAGGGGTGAGAGACATGAACCCTGGAGGATACCTTTTCGAGGCCCGCCCTGCTTGATTAAAATTTGTAAAAGCCGAATGGTTTGTGAACAATGAACGTACTGTTGTAAGATGCAGAGTAACCGTTTATGAGAGATTGAGTCAAAGAAGCTTTTTATATCTAATTTGACGCCAACAGGATAATTATTTATCAACTGGAGTACTCTTTTTTGTACTTCCTGAACGGAGTTATTGGGCCGGAAGGCATAACAGCAGGGGGAAAAAATTATTTCTAATTTTGGCCTCAGGACATTTAAGACTGCTCTTTGAACTATTCGGTCCCTGAAGTTTATCAGGGCTATTTTTCTCTTTTTGGGAAATAAAAAAAAATATTTGACGGAAGACGGGCGATAGGAGCTATTTTGAAGATTGAAAGACAGGGTTTTTATTCTTTGTTTAAAATGGGTTTTAAAATCAAGTACATCTCTATCTCTTTTATGTTGAGGCGTTAGGTTTTTATACTCTTGATTAAAGACGGTTTCCAGATTTTTCCAAGAGGTAATTTCCCTAAAGATGTTTCCGGAGGCCATGCTTATCTTGCTTATCTTGTTTGGTTTTATTATCAAGCCGCCTCTCATATTCAATCCCCTCTTCATTAATCAATCCTCCTTTTCGCTTAAAATCTATTTTTATGTTAAATGATCAGTAATTTTTTGTTCCTGAGGCTGTCTTCTTCCCTGGTTACCTCTATCTTGTTTTGGCAATCCCGGCAAAGATAATAATAGCGTACTGAATCATCCGGGCTTTTAATTATCCTTTTTACTTTTGCCTGAAGACCCCTAAAATCTCTTTTATTGACATCGCATTCAAAAACACTCAATTGAACGGGCTCGCCATATCCCAACAAAAGCTTTCGTAAACTATTGCGCCTTTTATTATTTGAAATATCATAGGCAAGAACCACGTACATTGTTTTTGGCCCCTCAAGCCCCTATAGGATCATCTATTTCTCTCGAAGATCCGTCACTTAAATAGACACGCTCAACCTTGAGTCTTGCTTTTTGAAACAGGGCTTCCACTGTCGTTACTTCTGAAATCAGAAGGTCCATTTGCTGAAAAAGAGACACCAGATGTCCGAGCCACCGCATTTCAAGTGATGAGGGAATCAGCAGCAAAATTTTCAAATATTCAGGGGAAGTGTTCAGTCGAGAAGCGACCTGGTTTTTTTGCTTATCCCATTGAGCGTCTTCCACCACCCGTTTAAAGGGTGAAAACCCCTCAAGCTCGCCCTTATTGAAAGGAAGGGCCTCTTCACTAAATAAATTGATTTCAAAAAGGTCCCGGCCATTTATGTCATATATCAGGGTCTTTGCCCCTAAAGCATAGAGCTGCCTCATATAGGTATAGGGATCACTATAATTAAGAATAAGAGAAGGAAATCTTCCCTCCTTCATCTTACCTATATGCTTTCTGCCCAAAGCTACAAGCTCTTTTGATGAAAGTTTTTTGGCTATCTTAACCCGCTCCTTTTTAGGACTGTTAATTTTTGGTTTTGTACTTTTACTTTTCTTTTGAGCAGGCGCTGTTGGTTTGTGTTTTGTTTTTGGTTCGGCAATATCTGCTTTCTCGGGTTTTTTCACCTGGTCATTTTCAAGGGACGGCATTTTCAGGGCAACTTTATCGACTTTTTGCATTATGGTTGATGATTTTTCTTTTGCTTGTGCCGGTGATAGACGATAAATGGCCTTTAAGATGAAAAAGTGGGAGCAAAGGGATAAAATGAAAAATAAGCCGATCAGTTTGCTTTTCCTTGAGTAGGAAAGTAGGCGACGAAGATTGGGGCCGCCACCCCACCCACTCTGCTCTTGCTTATAATCTTCGTTTTGAGGGTTTTCACCAGCCCCTCCTCCTTCACCCATATTCTCTCTTTCACTTATATTCTCTTTGGTATAAGCATCTTTATCCATCAATCGATCGGGCTCTTTGTCTTGAGAGGAAAAACTATCCACCGGATTGCTCAAATTGGGAAGCCCGGGAATAGAATCAAAATCATCAAAAGACACTCTGCCGATATCTTTTGGCTGCATCCTTTACCCTCCTTACATAGTTTATGGTTTCCGATATTTTAGGGATTCTATAGCCGGCCGCAATGACCCTGCCTGGGCCACAGTTATAGCCCGCTATAGCTAATTCCTTGTTATTAAATCTGCTTAGTAAACCTTTGAGGTAATGAATTCCAACCTGAATATTCATATCTTCATTAAAAAGCTCTTTGCGGCTTACTCCATAAGGTGCGGCGGTTCCCGCCAATATCTGCATTACCCCCAGCGCCTTTTTGGGTGAGACTGCCCATTTATCAAATCCGGATTCAACCTCGGCAACAGCCAGAACAAGGCTTGGCTCTATTCCTCCAATTCGGCGAGACCAATAGACAATTTTTTTTTAATGCCGGCGGCATCCGAATCGCCCTCCGGACCGGTATTGTCCGCAGGACTGGCGGCATCCAAATCGACCCTTGGAACGGTATTGTCCACAGGAGGAGTACCTTTGAGCTTTTCCGGGTAGCCGAGGGCTGATTTTCGGGTTAGGGACTGAGCGGCTTTTAAAATTGAGAGGATAGATATGATATCCTGTGTAGTCAGGTCATCGGACCTTTTTTTCTTGGCCCTGTTAGCGGCCCTTTTAGCCTTAAGGTTGGCCTTAGGGCCTTTTGTCGTCTCTTGAACAGGCTTTCGGTATACTTTATTTTCTATCTTTACCTCAAATAACTTTGTTCCATTAAATGGTTTAGCGCCATTAAATAAGTTTGCTTCATTAAATGGGCTTGCTTCATTAACCGGTTTTGTTTCATCAAACAGTTTTGCTTCATCGTCATAGTCGAACAATCTTTTTCCGGTTGCATCGTCTTTAAAGATAGTGAGCCTGTTCCGTTTGCTTAATTTATCCCTTCCTTTTTCCTTTCCTTTTTCGCTTTCAGGCCCTTTTTGAAAAAGAGCGTGGTTAATGACCCCCTGATGATCTACCGTTTTATCTTCTCCTTGAGTAATATCTGAGGAGGGCTCTTGAAGGCGCATCTTTATTTCAAGGGCTTTTTGACCAAGGTCCGCTACATGTGCTCTAATAGACCGGCCCGAAAAGGACATCCAAAAGAGCACAATCACTGCCAGGGTTAAAATAACAATACAAAGGTTTTTTATCATGATTTGATACCTCCATCCATACTTGTTGCATAGCTTATTTCCTTTACTCCCGCCTTCATAAGTTTTGAGGTCAGGAGGCAAAACTCCCGCCACTCGAAATTTACCCGGTGCCCCCCCCTTATGATCACTGAGGCGGCTTTGGTCTTTTGAATCAAGTCCATGAGTTGGCATAAGGTTACCTCCTGGTCGTTATAAAAATAGACTTTTTGTTTTTCTCCTTGTTTTATAGTGATAAAAACCGCCTTAAGCGCCGTTATTCCAGTATCTTGAATATCAGATGTACGGGGCAAATTAACCGGGGGCAGTTTAGCTTCCTTCCCCTCTGGTGAAAAAGACATAACCGAATTAATTCCCATGAGGACCGAGACCAGAAGGATGAACATATCTGTAAAGACAATCCTTGATGAAGGAACAATGTGTTTCATAGAATATCCCTCCTTTTAAGTGCGCTTCATAACTAAAAGCCCGAAGGAGGCCTCCAGACTGATAAAAATACCGGCAATCGTGCTCCAAAACCCTGTGCTCAGGATGAAAAACATTCTTTGTCTTATTTCCTCAGCCGTTGCGTTGTCCAGTCGAAATGAGACACTAAGGGCATAGACAGAGCCAAGAAGCCCCAAAATAGAGGCTGTTTCCTTGGCGTAAGCCAAAATCACCTCTATCCAATCGCTTATCTTCCGCTTGGTAAAGATGGAGCAGAGAACATAGATAACCAGGGTCTGGGAAATGACCGAGATGGGAAGCAAACCCCAAAGGACCGGGCCCACATACCTGTATAGGTAGCCTAGCTCGTTTATCATCATTCCTCTCCTTTTTGGTTAAAAGTAAAGCTTTGTCCCTCAAAGAAGGATTTCGGCCAAAGCCTGATCCCCTCTCTTTCCTTGCGTAGGAGGAAAAGATAGGCGGCAATAGAATCCATGTTTTTGTTCAAGGGCCTGGGTATTCTGACTAAATAAGATTTCTCTTTGGTCGCCTCTCCTATGGCCAAAAGATAGGCCTCGTTTCGTGTGAGCCTTTCCAGCGCCGCTTTAAGGCCGCCATCATCTCCGGCCGCCCAGGCGGCTACGGCCTGCTCGGCCGCCTGCTCAATCGCCGGCTGGAAGATATTGGCGGAATGGGCCGCTCTTACAGCACAGAGAATGAAAAGGACCAGGATAAACAGAGTGATATTAAAACAATCGGTTTCTTTTTTCATGGTCTTATGCTCCTTGTCTTATGCTTTTTTTGGCTTAAAAATCAAGGCCGTTTTGATATCTTTGAAGGATTGCGTTTGCTTCAAGTTCATAGGATGAGCTGTCGAAGCCGTCCTCTTTTTGATTATCATTAAGGATTGGGTCTATGAACTCCTCTACATTAATTTCCGGCACCTCAAAGGCGCCCTCAGGATTAATCTGAGCTATAGTATGCTGAATTGGTTTTAGGGCTAAAGCATAGCGCATCAACTCTATGGCCAACTCCGTTTTTACCCTTTCCTGCTCCATAGCCCTTGCCTTGAGCGTAGTTTTGGCATAAATTGATCTAAGATAATCCGCAACCCTGTCGATTTCCTTGATAATATTACCGGAGGCGCCGGCCCCTTTTGCACCCCGGCGATAAAGCAGCTCATTTTCTCTCAAAAGGCCGGCTATCTCCTTGTTAAGCTCCAGGTTGTCAAAAAGAGTGGTCATGGCGGAAATATTGGCATAGAAGGAACTGATGTTTCTCTTAAACTCAGGATTTCGCAGCTTTTTGGCCGCCTTACCCAAGGGGCTGTTTTGAGCGGCTACTCTTAAATTATCCAGATTGGGCAGGATGGCCTCTATTTTGGAAAGATTGAGGCGGTAAAGCCGGCCGTAGAAATTAAGCAAACGACCGGTTTCCTCTAAGGTCCGTGCTTTTATGGTTATCCGGTCCTTTTCGGTCTGCGCCTTCCCAAAATCTGTCTTGAGTTTTTGACGCGCCCTCTGGGTTGCGGTAATATTACTCACCAGATCACCTTTCCTCTGGTTATAATCCGTCAGATCATCAGCGATTTTACCCGCCAGTTGATCAACATCAAGAAGGCCGTCGGTAATGGTTCGGGATTCTGATAATGATGCGCTGAAAATAAACAGGGACATTCCCAAGATAATGGCTGTTATAAATTGTAATTTTTTCATAGACTTATCTCCTTATATTTAATATTTAATATTGAAAAATATTTAAAAATTACCGGTTTTGATAAACTCGTTATATAAGTCATAGAGCGCCTTGAGCCTGTCGTCTCTACCTTTCTTGTCCATCCATTCGTATTTGTTATAGCTAAATTTAAGGGCCCGCATGTTTTTAAAAAAAGCCTGCTTATCATTGGAGATTAGTCGGCATACGGCGGCAGACATAAGACAGGTTCGATACAATGGAGTTTGGTGCCCGGAAATATCCAGGCAGGCCATCTCAAACTCAACCGCTGCATCTTCATATCTTTCCCGGTCGAAAAGAAAAAGGCCGCACCCGATGTGCTCTTTTACAGTATCCGGTTCTTTGGCAGGGGTCACTGTTTTGATTGACTTATGGAAGCGAAGCTCAACTGTTTTGACAGGCTCAAGCGTCGGGGCCGGCTTGGCGATTCGGGCCAATGTATTGGATTTTGCTTTGGGTGCGGCACAGGCAAAAAGGAGCAGGGCAAAAGGTATCATGGCCGCAAGGCGCCATAATGGCCTTTGTATGAAGCGGTTTTTGCTGTTAAGCATGTTAACTATTTGTAAGGTTATGGTTATACATTTCTTCATCCTATGTTTCCTCCTCTATTATTCTTGTACTGCTCTTGCCTGAAGTCCTTGGCGGGATATGATCGGAATAAAGGAGACCTCTTTTCCCGTCCATATCCGGTCAAAATTGCACCATCGGCTCAGGAAAAATATGCCTTTGCGGTTTCTGCTGATGAACCCGTACCCCTGGGCCGGCAAGTAGTTTTCTATAACGCCTTTTTTACAAAAGGAGTGGTGGACCCTTAATCTGAAATTACCCTCTCTGATTTCATAATAATCGGGGTCGCTTAAATTCTCATCAGGGAGCTTTTTCCAGAGGTCCTTTAGCTGAAAACCTGGTTTTGCCTCCCGAGTGCAAACAGGGCGGGCTTCCAAGGTTTTTCCGTTTACAGGGACAAAAAGCATTTCATGAGTAATATCAACATCAACAGGGAAATAGCAGCTTATAAGGCCTGCTTTACTGATAGGATCTCTCAACATAATACCAATCTCTTTCACCCTGAGGCTCCCGTTGCCGATTTCCTCTACCAGTTTTTTGCTGTTGGACTCTAAGCCGTAAGCATTCGTAAATGTGCCTAAGCTCTTCATAATGGCGGCCGTATTAATTACCATTGTTTCCATTGTTTTCTCCTTTTATAGGTTTTATCTTGACGGCCTGGGTCCTGCCGTCTTCCAGGAAAGAGACTTCAAACCTTACGGGCATTCCCGGAGAGGGGATAAAGCTGTAAGCAAGATTTTTGAAATGAAAAAAGAAATTGGTTTTCTCTACGCTGATGAAGCCGTATTGGCCGTTTATGGTGGTTATTTTGCCGGTATTAAATACCCTTACACAGTTGCATACACAGCAAACATACTGCCTGCCCAAAGAACTTGCGGTAAAATTAATCATTGCCGGTTGCAGGTTTTGATCCTGATGATTTTGACAAAATACTTTAGCCATAAGGAATCTCCTTATATGTTTTTATATATCTCTATATATATTTCTTATGTCTTTGAAATCTTATATCTATCTTTGAAGAGTGTCTTAAACCTTTTACTTACTTGTTTAGTCTTCCGGGGTTGGCGATAGGTGACAAAAAAACTTGGCAGGCCGCCTTATCAAGCAAAACGGCCCGCCTGAGCCTTCTAATCACTATCCATATTAATGCCCTCCCTATCGCATGCCTTGTTGACCCTCTCTTGATGTCCTTGTACCCACTTGCCTTTTGCTTCCGCGAGTAATTGAGTAAAGGCCTCCCTGGCCTGATATGCTTTTTCTACCGCCTCTATTAACGTGCCGCTGTCTTTTAGCTGCAAGGCATCCTTAAGGAGAGAGTTGCCCCATTCAATGTCCTCTTCACTGCAGTGTTTGGCAAGATAGGACACCCCTCCCTCAAGCTCCTTGCCCTCAAGGATAAGGTCTTCCAGTTTTCGGCAAAGCATTGCTCTCATGTCAAGACATTCTTGCTGAAGCTTCTCTGTTCCCTCGGCTAGGCCCTCCGCCTTGTTGATTTCCGGCTTGGTGATCGAATCAGGGCCCTTGGATTTGAGGCTGTTGACTAATGTTTTCCACTCAGCCAGCTTGCCCTGCAAGATCTCCCTAATCTGTGGATAGTCCGAATAAGCCTGCTGTGCTTCGCCAAGGTCCATTTCCTGTGTGTCGTTGGTTTCTAAAATGACGGTTTCAAGTTCCATAGTGGTCTTCCTCCTTTTTTTATTCATGGGTTGAAAATTCATGGCCTTACTTTTTCCAGCGCCTTGATATGCTGTAGTTGCTGATCCAGCCACTTTTCTATCCAGACTGAGCGCTCCTTCTTCTTCCTGTGCTTTATCACCAGGGAAAAGATTAAAACTATAATAATCAAAAGGCATAGGAAGGTTTTTCGTTGCCAGGAGAGTATCTTTCTTTGCTCGGCAACCGCGGCTTTTTGTTCTTCTGTGATTTGCGCTAATTGCGCACACTTTTGATCTTTTTGGCGAAGCTCTTCATCGGTCGTGAAGTATCTTAGGGCCTTTTCCGCTAGCTCCCTGGCCTCAACATAGTTGGCCAGGCCATAGGTTAATCCTTTCTTTGCCCTCTTAGCCTTGGCCAGGAAATCCAGCCCTTGCTGATAGGCGCCGAACCTGTTTTGGTTCTCTTGATCCACAAACCTTTCCGCTTCACGAATGGCCCCTTGAGCGGCTTTTTTAATGCCCTCATATCGATTGAGCCTCTCTGTGGCCAAGTCCGTCAGGTATGTGCCGGATGGGACAATAAGCCTTTCTCCAACCACTAATTTATCCGGTGTTGAGATTAGCCTTCCCCGTCCGTCTAAAAAAGCATGGTTGCTGTTGGCCTGAAAGACCCTCAGCCAGTCTGCGCCAAAAAGCTTTATGAGCGAATCCCCGGGCTCCGCAAAGATTGTGCATTGATAAGTCAGGCAATGCCCGTGAGCTTTAAAAACAGGAACACAAGTAATGACACAAGTAATAATGAACGCCCACAGAATAAAAACAACAGCCTTTGATCTCATGCGTGCTCTCCTTAAGTTAAGCCGTTAAGCCGTATAAATAAAATGAAAATTCCTCTATGCTGTTAAATAAGCTTGGGTGTATAAGACTTTAGAGTTCCTGTTTTAGTGAAGCCATTTTGAGGCCTCGTATAAGTCGTTACCGGTTTGTAGGGCTTTGGGTATCCGGCATTGGCTAAACGATCTTTAGCCCTTCCATTTTCCGGTTTGTTAAATGATGGCTTTTCATTAAATCTTCTTTTGCTGTTATCTATACGTTTTTGGATACGTTCGATGGCCACTTGGACTGCAAATAGGATATCAGGGGGCTCAAAGCCGTTTTGAAGCTTCCTAAGTTCATTGATTATCCGATAATCGCTGCCGAGCCTTCCGAGAGATGTAACCGCCGCCTTGCGTATAGCCTCCTCATGATCAAGAAGGCCTTTTAAGACCTCTTCTGTGCCTCTTGGGTCCCCTAAGGTGCCAAGGTGATAATAGGCCCTGCGGCGCTTATCCAGGTTGAGGTTATAAGTAGTTTTGACAAATCTATTGAGGGCTTCATCCGGGGCCAGTACACCCAGACTTCTTACTGCTTCTTGCTGGAGTTTCGGGTCTTTAGCTTCGTAGCCGGCATCAAAGAGGGTATGGACCACCCTGGAGTTGTCTTTTATATACCGCATTTGATAAGCTGCTTTGTATTGATTTTCCGGGTTGTTGGCGTCGTAAATATCATTCATTAATTGCCGAATATCCATAGTAAAATCTCTCCTTTTTAGTTATGGTTTTAATACCCGTAAAATTTTTTAATACACTAAAGATTTGTTACAACTGCTTGGTTACAAAGGCTGAACCAGTAGCAAGCCAATGCCTTTGTTACAATGCCCGGACCTGCAACAAGCCATTGAGATTAATGTTAAGCATCAATGCCTTGGTGTTGGTGTGGTCATCTAAGGTATTGCTCAGCAAAAGATAAAGGTCCCGGCCGTTTTGCTTGTCCGGACGGGCAAAAATCTCCTTGGGTATGATGAGGTAGATGAATCGAGATACCACATCCAGGGCACAGATCTTGGCGATAGTGGCTTTTATGTGATTTTGCCTCAGACTTACCTGTACGCCGACTATTTGATTTTTCAGGTTGAGTGCAAAATCTATCTTGTAATTGTGATCATAATCAGGGCTGGTCTTAGGATTAACACCAGCCATCTTGAGCGACTTGACTATGTTGCCTTCGATCATTTTGCCGAGTTGAACCTTTGGGTTGTTTCTATCCATTACATTGCCTCCGATTGGGTTTATCAGGTAATGGTGCTGGTTTAAACCAGCACCTTCCCTTTGGTTTGATGAAGATATGCGGCAAAGTCACAAGGGTCAAGGTATGCGCCATCATGTAGGCGAATGACTACGGCTGCTTTAGTAATGGGTGAAAGCAAATTGCTCAACAGGACATTAGCCCTACCTCTGACGGTTACTACTGCATTTAAAGTTTTATTAATTCGGTTTTCCTTGTAATCACGAAGTGCGATTACATCTGCTAACTTAATGATTCTTTCTTTGACTGGGTGATGCATTAAAGCGGTATTGGTTTTCATGTGACCTTCCTCCTTAAATCTTAAATAAGTTTATTTAAGAAAAAATTTTATTAATTGAAAAATTTAATTTGCAAAATTTAAGGCTACAAATTATTATTACTATAGGCTCTTAACTTTCTTTTTACTTTCTGTTTACTGCTATTGATGAGCTAGTTTCATCATCTACTTAATAAATTCAAAATTTGTTTAAAAAAACGTGCAACTTTTTTAAGTTTATTTTTATTTTTTGATATCACCTTCTCTCTTTTTAGATATGTTATTTTCATTTTCTGTTAACCTTCAGAAAGATGTTGAACCGGAACATAGTGTGATTAATTGCTGGGATTGAAAGCTTCTACTTAATAATTCACTTTCGATTTTACGAAGCCGTGCAAATTTTTTTTTAAGATATAAATTTTGGGGCACGTGCTTATTTATGGATCTTGATTAGTTGCTTGATTTTAAAGGAGTAACTTTCTGTAATGATTTTTAATAAAATTTTTTTAAAAAAAGTTGCACGGATTTTGGAGCGGGGAAGTGAATATATTTAATGAAAGGATAAGTTGGTTTTGGAAATGGTTATAAGTATGTTTTATGGAAGGCATATAGCATAAAATTAGTTTGTTTTATTTTTTAAATTAATATTTAAAATTAAAATTTTATTTAAATTATTAATTAAAATTTGCTTTGATGGAGGGAATGAAATGATAGAAATAAGTCCTCATGAGGCATTCGATGAGTTAATGCCTACAATAATAAAAGCCATCGGGAACACTATGAAAAAATGGGATATTCGCCCTGAAGACAAAGGGAATATCAAAACAGCCCTTTTTGGCCATTCGTTTGGAATCATTAAAGAAAAAATAATTCCTCGTTTTGATCCGGAAAAAGATAAAGGAAATGGATTGAAAGGCTTTGCATATTGTGTCTTAACCCGTAGATTAGTTAATAGCTTAGTTGAAGAATTGAAAATATTGTATTGGAGTACCCCAAAGAAAGACGATGCTTCCCAGTTGGATACGGCAGACAATAGTAACATTGATGATATAAATAAAAGTATAATCCGCGACAAGCAAAAACAGAGTTCTGCAGCACTACTTCGTCTAGATGATGATTCCCACTTAGATATTTCAAATCCTAAAGGTATTGATGATATAAATAAAAATATACTCCTCTCCTTTGCTGAAAGTACAGTAGCAAATTGTATTAAAAAACTTAATGATATCAAGAAAGAAGTAGTTATTTTTGGTTTATATTATAACAACAAGACCTTTGACGATCTTGCGGTAGAACTTAGCCTCAAACGTAGTGGGATAGAAGCAATACATAAAAGAGCACTTCCCTACGTAGGGAGATGTCTCCGAAATAAATTATCTACTACACAAATAATAGAACTTATAGGTGAATAGAAATTCTTTATATATATGAAAGGGGATTCAAATGAGCGATAAGTCATTAAAAGATAAATTATTACTGAAAGCCGTTTTTGCAGAAATCAAGAAAGAAGCTGGAACTCCATCTTGCGCAGTAAATTGTCCGCACTTTGAAGAACTTGTTGACTATGTCTATAACGAAATATCAATACAGGAACGAAGAGTTGAATTAGAGAAACATGTTGATAAATGTTCTCGTTGCTGGGCCGATATGATGGAAATTAAAAGTGATAAACTCAAATGGGAAGAAAATTATAAGATTGATCCAGTAAAAGCTGTAGAGGTTATGCGAGGCGGTCAAAAATCCTCAACTGAACCACATCCCGGCCGATTCATACAAGATAGAATTCTCGCAAAAAGTATATTCAAAGAAAAAATCCTTTCTCCTCTGGGAAACCTTTTTGGTCAGCCTTCCTTTCCTTCCCCCCTCCCGTCACATGGTTCGCCTCTTGGCGGCTATCTCAGCACTGAAGCTAAAAAAGAAGAACCTGTTTCCTTCCCCAAGCTTAAGTATAACTTTATCCCAGTTGATATAGATCTTTCCGCCATTGCCCAAGCAAAGGGAAAACTCCTGCCTCTACCTGAAAATGCCCATCAGGAATTGCAGCATCTTATCAAGTATGCTCAAAAGCAGAAAGAATACTACTATGCCGGTGTGCTGTTTGATGAAAATGGCCCTCTTGAAACCATCGAGGACGAGCCGATGAAAGTGGATAAAGTTCTGGGGCTGGAGGCTATAGAGTGCCTCCCTAAAGAGACTACGTCAGCTATGATCGGCTTTTGCCCGGATAAAAAACTACTCTATGAACTGGTGAAAAAGGTCGCTGAAGGCGCCTCTATTCCTAAACAGGAGGAAAATCGAAAGGTTATTTGGGTCCTGTATGGGGAATTCAAGAACGAGGAAGACAGATATGAGTAGACAATTGCTATTGACCTATGCCCCAGTGGATCAACCATTCAACAAACAGCAGCAGGCAAAATATATGACAAATAGGTGTGGATATGAACGTAGATAAACATGAAGTTAATAAAACAGAACATGGTTTGTTCTCTCGGGTGGCGGCAATTCTCGATAAAGCTCGGACTAATATTGTGCGGACTGTTAATAGCCGGATGGTCATTGCCTACTGGCTGATCGGTCGAGAAATCATTGAGGAGGAACAACACGGTTCTGCCAGAGCTGAGTATGGGAAACGCCTCATTGAAGATCTTTCTGCAAAGCTGTCGGAACTGTATGGTGGCGGTTTTTCAGTGGCTAATCTCAGGAATTTCCGGCAGTTCTATTTGACCTTCGGTCACCGTGTGCCTGAAATTCACTACCCATTGGGTAGCGAATTGCTCGCAGATAGTCAATCCAACATAGGCGGTGCAAAATTGCCGGAAAAGCTCCCTAACGGTGGTAAAGATACTCGCCAAAAATTCCATCCGGATTTAAGCTGGTCTCATTATCGAGCTTTGATGCGTGTGGAATCGCCTGAAGCGCGTTCCTTTTATGAAATTGAAGCTCTCAGTAACTGTTGGAATAGAAGGGAACTGGAGCGTCAAATCAACAGCCTGCTCTTCGAAAGACTGCTTAAAAGCCGTGATAAGAAAGGTCTCTTGAAGTTAGCCAATGAGGGACAAATTGTCGAAAATCCTATCGATGTCATCAAAGATCCTTATGTGCTCGAATTTTTAAATCTGCCTGAATCACATCGGTTAGTGGAAAGTAAGCTGGAAGAAGCATTGATTACGCATCTGCAGGAGTTCCTTCTGGAGTTGGGGAGTGGATTTGCCTTTTTCAGCCGCCAACAACGTTTGACTATAGACGGGGATCATTTTTATACAGATCTTGTGTTTTATCATGTCAAGCTGAAGTGCTATATCATCCTTGATCTGAAAGTGGCCAAGCTTTCTCATCAGGATCTGGGACAAATGCAGATGTATGTCCATTACTATGATCGTGAAGTATGTGACTCTAAAGATAACCCTACCATTGGGTTGATTCTCTGCACTGATAAAAATGATGCAGCCGTTCAATATGTACTTGATGAACAGAATCGGCAAATTTTTGCCAGCCGTTATAGCCTTGTGCTTCCAAACGAAAAAGAGCTGATCGATGAATTGAAGCGTGAGATGAAGTTGCTGGCAGGAGCAGGCCCTGAACGATCAGCACTTGATAATAATTTTCCCAAATCAAAAAAAATATTCAAAGGGAGAGCTCTCCCTTACCTCAAAAATCTTTTTGGCCCGCCAGTTATTCCTTCCTCCCTGCCATCATATGGTTCACCTCTTGGCGGCTATCTCAGCACTGAAGCTCAAAAAGAAGTGCCTGTTTCCTTCCCCGCCCTTAAGCACAACCTTATCCTGGTTGATATAGATCTTTCCGCCATTGCCCAAGCAAAGGGCAAGCTCTTGCCTCTACCTGAAGATGCCCCTCAGGAGTTACAGCAACTTATCAAGTATGCTCAAAAACAGAAGCTATATTACTATGCCGGTGTGCTGTTTGATGAAAACTGCCCTCTTGAAACCATCGCTGACGAGCCAATGAAAGTGGACAAAATAAGGAGTCTAGCTGTTATAGAGAATCTCCCTAAAGAGACTACGGCAGCTATGGTCGGCTTTTGTCCGAATAAAAAGCTACTCTATGAACTGGTGAAAAAGGTCGTTGAAGGTGGCCCCATCCCTGAAAAAGAGCAGAATCGAAAGGTTATCTGGGTTCTGTATAAAAAATTTTAAAAGTGAGGAAGACGGACATGAGTAAACTAACTTATTTATTAGGATCATCTATTCAACAGGCAGTCCAGGCAAAAGATCAGGCAATAGGAGAAAATGATATCCTATTCCAAGAGAAAGCTTGCTGTGTGCGGCTGGTTGAAAAGGCACAAGTGTTATCAGAGGGCCTAAGACAAGAAGATTGGGTCACTCTAGGTGTTGCCCTGAAACTTATACAGGAGCCGCTTCAATCAAAGCACACCTATTTTAAGGGTATTTTATTCAACAAGCATATATGTAGTGCGCTTGAAAAAGCCATGAAACAGATTGAGGGCCGGTATGCTGATATTATCTATGAGCGGGCCTACGATCTTATTGGTTATGTATTATTAAGGCGGAACATCTTTCATCTGGATCGCCAAAAACTCATGGAACGGGGCATCAAAATGTTGGTAGAGGTTCTGGATTCAAATGAAAAAATGCCGATAGAAGCCACAACACCCCTTCGTAGCGTATATAATCTGACTGCTAAGTTTTATCTTGAGCGCAGCCGGCTGATTTTGCCCAAGGGAGAAAAAATACCGCCTAAAAAAATGGAAGCCCTGGTCAAAGCATGGAAAGATTGGATTTGGAAGGGCGAGCAGAAAGAAAAAAACCATGAGGTGATCAAGGAGCAAAAAGAAGATCAGGAGACAAGCATTATTTATGTCTCGACTGAATATCCTTGGCTAAGCAAGGAGCTGGCACTGGAACGACTGACAATGGATATTGCTATTGAACGAGACAGAAATCATTTTTATGATGAAACAGTCACTGAAGGCCATTACCCCTTCACGAAAGATATTTTTCAAAATAAACTTATAGAGGATTATCTAAAGAACCTACCCTCATCTTCTGACTCTTTTGATTCGCTCGATTGGCTGGTTGTAGGTATGGGAGGCAGCAAAAAATCATCCCATTTCAAAGAGTTCGTGAATAAGGCTTTCGACGACATATACGCTATTGATCGGTTCATTCTGCTTTGGCAAGCAAAACAGGCCTTAGTAGAAGGGCCGCCCTTTATACCCTCTTATAAAAAAAATATAGTACACCTTCTCAGGAATCGATCCTTTTGCGACCCCTTTTGGGATTCAGTAGTTGAGTTTCTCTTGTTGATGAAAAATAAAGGAACCCCAGAGTGGAAACAATGGTCCCTTGAATGCTGGAAACAATGCAGTACCCAGGAACAACCATTCCATCCGAAAAAGAGTGGGCATCTTTTTCCTATTCGTTTACGCTGGTATTGGGCACGACTCCAGCATCTATATGAACTGGCTTTTCTTGCAGCAATAGAGGAAGATTATTTGCAGGCAGCGCAGATAGCCGATTCTTCAAAGAGCAGACCCACTATCAGTCAAAAAGAATTAGAGGCAAGCCTTGCTCCGACAGATAAGAATTCGGAAATTTTAAAGGAAATCATCCAAATTACAGCGAATCAAGCTTCAGATGGTTATAGTCACCAATACAGATGGGCGAGGGGAAGGACGCCTGAAGTAATTAAGCCTGCTCAGGATAAAGAAATCGAAAGAAAAAAAGCAAAAGAAGAAGGCATTTCGAATGGCCCGAGCAGGAAAGGTAAGGAAGGTGACAACGAAAATGAAGAGGTAGGTCTTCCTAATATAAAAGATTTGGCTGAAGATTGGGCGATTGTTCATTGTTTTATTACAAATGATCAACAGCGAGGGTATGCACTTGTTCAGAGCCAAGAAGGATGGTCAGGTAAGGAGGGATTTGAGGTAAATGCCGTGTGGTCTGATTTTACCTCCTGGAGAAGGATATATGAAAGATATTATGAGGAATCAGAACAGGATGAGGCCCTCTGTGGGCCTACCGAGAAACTTTGCCGATCTTTGGGAGCAGCCCTTGAGCCCCTCTTTAAATTATCAGCCTCGAAAATTCTCTTCATTCCCCATGGCTTTTTCCATCTTATGCCGCTCCATGCGGCCAAACAGGGCGATACTTATCTTTTTGAGAGCAAAGCCTGCCTATATTTACCGGCCTGGTCATTAGGGCTGCCCGCTACTACTGCTCCAAACGGTACGCCCAAACCAAACGGGAAAGCCATCTTCTCTTACTTTGCCCCGGAGGATGAAGCATACAATTCTTTTAAGGCTCTATTTGATAGTTGGCCAAAGGACCCCAAGAGAGATATTTGTAATTCATCAGCCGGGCCACAGGATGTATGGCATTATCTGCCTCAAAAAAAAGAAACTAATCCTAAAGACAAGGAGATCCCCTCACCTGCGCTTTTGTGTTTTCTCTGTCATGGATTAGGGAACCGGGGGAACCCCTATCGC
>JAUWIR010000260.1 GCA_030605265.1 Pseudomonadota bacterium
AAATCTGCTTTTGCTTTTCAGCAATTCTAATTATGAAACCTAGGGCTTTAAATAATATAATTTACCGCAGAGAACGCAGAGAACGCTGAGTTTTTCTTATGTTCTCTCTGCGAACTCTGCGTTCTCTGCGGTGAAAAATTGTTACCTTGATCCAAATCATGTCAAATAGAGAATTGCTGATTTTGCTTGTTACGATTGCAGCATCTGTTGATTTCTGCCTAAAAGGAAAGCTTTTTCGTTTATTTTTTGGGTCTTAGCCGGGGCTCGATCTTTTATGACTTTGAGCCACTCTTTTTCCGAGATCATGGGAAGGTGTATTGATAATGCCCCAAGGAGCACCATATTCATAGCCTTTTTATGACCACTTTGCTCTGCCAACTGAAGGCCTTCGACAAATTGAACTTTGTGCCCGCTTTGCTTGATTCTTCGTTCGATATCTTCCGGATACTCCATGAGGCCGCTACTAACGGTTGTAGGGGCGATCTTTAAATTATTCACAATAATGGAGCCTTCCGAACACAGAAAATAAATCCATCTATACGCTTCCAGCGCCTCGAAGGCAAGTAAAAAATCAGCCTCCCCCTGTTTGATCAATGGGGAAAAAACCTTATCCTTAAAGCGAACATGAGTGGAAACACTTCCACCCCGCTGACTCATTCCGTGGACTTCACTTTTCTTTACGTCAAATCCGGTATCCTTACCTACATCAGCCAATATTTCACTTGCCAGAATAATCCCCTGTCCGCCAACACCAACAATTAAAATATCCATTTTTTGCCTCTTATTTCCACTGGTCCACAATTATTATTCCACAGGCCTTACTGCTTTGGATTTACACACTTGCTCACAGACCGGACAGCCATTACAAAGTAATGAATCAATTATTGCCTTTCCCTTGGAAATACTTATAGCCGGACATCCCAACTTCAAACAGGCTTTACATCCTTTACAAAGCTTGGGGTCAATAACTCTTTGTTGCCGTTTCTCTTTTCCATCTAATAATACACAAGGCCTTTTGGAAATAATCAAAGAGGGTTCCGGGGCCTTTATTTCTTCTTCAATAACACTATTTAATTGAGCAAGGTCATAAGAATCTACCTCTTTAATTCTTGAAATCCCAAGAGATTTAGCCAAGCCGACTAAATCCACTGCTTTGGCCTCTTTCCCTTGCAAAGTAAAACCGGTGCCGGGATGGTGCTGAAAACCAGTCATAGCCGTAGTTCTATTGTCTAAAATAATAATAGTACTTGTCCCGTGGTTATAAGCCACATCCAATAACCCGGTAATACCTGAGTGAAGGAAGGTTGAATCTCCAAGCACCCCCACAAAGGCAGGTGGATCAGAACCTTCCAGTGCTTTGTTAAAACCATGAACTGCGCCTATACTTGCTCCCATACAAATACAAGTATCCATCGCTTGAAGAGGCGGCAATACAGATAAAGTATAACAGCCGATGTCTCCCATGGCCCTTATTTTTCGGCGATTTAAAACATAAAAAAGACCTCTATGAGGACAACCCGGGCACATAGCCGGCGGTCTGGGAGGAAGGTCCCCTGGCGCTGAAACGACTGAAACCGTGCTTGGGGAAAAGGCCTTGGCTAATATGTCAGGGTTCAACTCTCCGGTATCCGGCAACAATGACCTTCCCTCAACCTGAAGCCCCATAGCCTTTAACTGGTCCTCAATAAAGGGATTTAATTCTTCTACTATATAAACCTTGCCTACTTGGCCAATAAACTCTTTAATCAATTCACAGGGAAGTGGATTTGTCATCCCAAGTTTTAAATAAGAGGCCTTCGGGAGGACTTCCCTGGCGTATTGATAAGCCACTCCTGATGAGATAATGCCAACTTTTTTATCTTGTATATCAAAATAATTCCAGTGAGTGGTATTTGATTCTTTTTTTAATTCTTCTGATCGTTTCTTGACGGCCAAATGTCTTTTACGACTATGGGCCGGTATCATCACATATTTTTGTAGATTTTTGGGAAAAGGGGGCGCTGAATGCTCCTCTCTTTTTTGGGTTATGATAGTGAGGGATTTTGAATGAGAAATCCTTGTAGTCAGGCGAAGGAAAACAGGAGTGTCGTATTTTTCACTTAATGATAATCCAAATCCGACTAACTCTTTGGCCTCCTGGCTGTCAGAGGGCTCCAACAAAGGCACCTGAGCAAATTTGGCGTAAAAACGGTTATCCTGCTCATTTTGTGAGCTATGCATTCCCGGGTCATCAGCAGTAATAATTACCAATCCGGCATTTACCCCGGTATAGGCGAAAGTCATAAGGGGGTCGGCTGCAACATTAACCCCTACATGCTTCATAGTTACAATTGTTCTTACACCAGCTAAACAGGCCCCTATACCTACCTCTAAAGCTACTTTTTCATTGGGAGACCACTGACAGTAAATTTGCGGAAATTTGACAATATTTTCAAGTATTTCAGTGCTGGGTGTTCCAGGATAACCCACTGCAAAACTAACACCATATTCATAAGACCCTTGCGCTACTGCTTCATTGCCCGATAAAATTGCCTTCATCTTTATCACTCCAATCTTCAACAGTAGGTTACTAATCTATACATGATGATGAGTAGTTCGAAAAAAACACCCTTTCTGAAATTGTGTCTGTTGTCTTTTTAATAATTTGTCTATGAAGCAAAAAAAGAAACGGGATGGGTTTTTTAACCCATCCCGTAAAAAATCTAAAATTTATACATCATCTGAAATCGAGCAAATATAGCATCATCATTTGAATCATTGGGATAATATGCTCCCGGTTTAAAATACTCACCAAGTAAATGGCCGGAAACCTTATCAGAGAATTGATAAGCAACTTTTACTTTAGGCAGATGACCTCGTTCAGTACCGTTTCCATTTCCATTTTCTTCATTAGCCAACAGGTAAAGATATGTGGCGGTTACCATCATCTTCTCTATCGGTTTTATAGAAGCCTGCAGTTCGTATATTGTAAAATTACTCCAGGTCCCTTCTTCCGGATCCACTGTTCTAGAACTCAAACCATCATAATTGGTGTAAGTAGCTAATTCACTATATTTTGGCCAATCACTAAAAAATCCATCCCATGCTTCATATTTATCAGATTCTTGATCATCTCCGGAAGTGTAATATACTCCCGCTTTTAGCCTTGGTTTAATCGCAGTCGGGATAGCATAAGTTAAATGAGCATACCCGCCAAAAGCTTCCTGATCAAGGGTAACGTCAACTGAGACAGTGCTATTTGGATCAGAAGGATCATAAAGATAATCAGCTTCATAGCTAATTTTTCCAAATTGTTTGGCCAATTCAATACCATAACTGATATTATCAATTATGTTCCCGGTAAACCTTGCGCCAATAACCGTAGTGCGCCTTTTAGGTAAAAGCATATAATTTTTATATGTATATGTACCATCTTCTTGCTCGTGCTTTTGAATAGGGTAATATTTTGAATTAGGATCAGTCCCTAATTCTACCCCCTCATCTTCATATTTCGACTCTAATAGAGCGATTTCATAAGTATCAGCGTTTCTATCTCTTTTTTCTTTATGAAAGCAATACGCTTCGATCTTATGATTCGGTATACTCTTATTGGTGACATAAATTCCATAAAGGTCCTGATCATTCATCTCAGTTTTTGTGCCGCCATCAGGGCCTTCATCAATTTTGGCAGTAAAGACGTCAATACTTGTATCTCCTAAGGCGCCAGTAACTTTGATAGCATCAAAATAGATAGTTCTTGATCCATCATTAGGGGTCCCATCTAAAATTAAAAATCCCTCGCCATAGATTAAATCTTGACGACCAATCTTTAAAGTTAAGGGAGTGCCAAAAAAATCTTTAGCTTCAATATAAGAATTATCAAAAAGAATATGCTCAGTCCAACCATATCCATTACTGATATCATTTCCTGTGCCCCATCTCGGCTCTGCAACAGCACGTACATAGCCGGTGAAACCTCCCTCAGCTTCACCTTTAACAAATACACGGGTTCGATGCCTGAAGAACTGGGCCTCATCAATATCATTGTTGTTTCTAGTATCATCATTCAAATCAGTAATATTTTCTGTATACACCCCTCGTATTCTAATATCTCCACCTATGGTAATATCCTCTAACGCGGCCTCGGCAACCCTTATTTGAACCAAACTAGCCATAACTAAAAGGCTTATTAAGATACCTAATACTTTTTTCATTATTTCTCCTTCATTAACCATTATTAACTGCTCCGAACCTAATTATTTGTCTTGCAAAGAGAAAAAATTTTCTATTCTCTCCCTCCTTCCTTCATTAAAATAAATCTTCTTTATTATAATTCATTGTGAAAACAGTTAAGAGGCAGTTTTTCACAAACCGAATCTTATTATTAAATTATTATACGATTCCTCCTTCACCCCCTTTTTCAATAACTTGCTTTAATTAAGGAACAAATTTTTATTTGAATAAAAAAATATATCTTTACAATTCTAATATAATAATAACCGGTGAGAAAATATAAGAGTTTGTTAAATAATGATGGTTAGGTCAGAATAAATTCCAGAAAAAAACCAGACCCAAAAGATAAAAAATAACTTTTCCTTCCAACCTAATAATATAATTTTTCTTTTCTTTTATAGCAAGGACTTAGGCACATGTCAATATAAAAATGATTCTTTTCTCGCCATTATGGCTAATACATTCATAATAAGTAATAGGAAGCCTAGAAAGTATATTTTATTTTCAAACTACTTCCTTGATATAATGAATGGTTCAGGTGGAATATTTTACTTTCTATAATAAAAAAAAATTTACATTTTTCAATATATTTCAATTAAATAGAGAACCATTTTGCTCTGCACCTTCCAAATCAGCCAAGGCAATGAATATAAAAAGAAGAAAAATTTCCAAATAATTCTTCTCTTCCCATACCCTAAAAATAATTCCGGAGGAAATTAATATTGATAAACCGGGGCCGATTAACTTGCGAAAACTTCTAAGATATGAATATACTTGCAGACTCCTTTTGGCCAGGACTTCTTCATTCCATGGTAAAATTGAAAGAAGCGCCATTGACAAAATAGTAGGAAATTTATTCAAAAATGAAGGAGATAATTCATCTAAAAAAGAAGCGGCAACTTTTCTAAAGGGGTGTTCTTTTCCCGGAAGATTGGTTGTATGCTTTAAGGTCATCTTTCTTTCCATAAGCCCAATACTAAATGACTCTAAGATCTTTTTAAACCGCCTGACATTCCTCCCTACATTTTTACCCTGAAGACTAATAAATAGAGCGAGAATTTCTAACTGTCCTGCTGAAAAAGGTAATTCTTTTTTTTGAAGGAGTCGCCATATTTTATTCATTCTCCGCCACAAATCTTGTGCATTAACAGAGGGCCCTAAAAAAAGAGAAAAAAATAATTTTCCAAAAGAGGGTAATGCTTCTTTAGAAAAATTAATTTTTTCAAAATCCTTGATTAAGGTAAATCGATGTTCAAGGTGATCAGAGGAACCATTTAATATAACTGAGGTTAAGATAAGAAGAAAATTATCTTTGTTTTTATCAATTTTATATTTATCTAAGAGTTTTTCAACCTTTTGGGCATAAAGTAATAGATCCTCTGCTGATTTTCCATACCGAATAATAAGGGCCAAAATAAAAGAAAAATTTCCATCCGAAAGCCAAAGATCGAGATCTTTAGGTAAATCTACCCTATTTTTCATTATTTGTTCATATTTATTCTTTTCTTGGAAGTATTGTTGGGCCATCTTCCAAGGGTCCCGGTCATCAGGAGAAACGAGGAGTAAAGATAACAACCAAAGATAAAGTGAAGGACCTTGTCCTGAAGAAAAGGTATAATACAGATAAATAACCGAGTTTAACTTTTCAATTAATTCCTTTTCTGATGGGCATTGAGGAATTGGGGCTTCTAAGAGACCAATAATCTTAATTGAAGGGCCATTTTGAACAGAGGATTTAAAAATAATTCGAACAGGTAAATAGCAGTTTCCACAAAAAAAATCCCTAAAGCAAACTTCATGGCCCGTTTTTTTATACTGAAAAATTTTTAAATATTCTTGATCAAAAGCTCTTTTATAAAATAGCCCCTTTAGAAATGTATCAGGAAAATCATTCTTGCTATAGTCAGTAATTTTCAATTCACTTTTTTTTTGACAACAAGGGCAAGTATAAATTAATTGGGGGCTTTTATTCGAATTGTCAGCACCTTGGACCGATTCAGTCCAACTCACTCTTTGTTCCGGCTGCAGGCGTAATATCTCCATATTACTCTATATCGGCTTGATGCTTTTATTCTGAATAGTGGTTAAAAAGACGTCATCCATGCCTTGATGATCATCTTTACTATCGAGACTTATATTCTCCATATCATTCTGGTCGGTCTGGAAAGCTGTTTTCTTCTAATAATTTAAAAGAAAATAAACCCTCTTTATCCTTATTTTACGTCTTCTTTAATTAAAGTAACAGTCGTTTTTTAGATTGATTGAAGATGCTCACCCAATAATTGATTTAAGATGAACAACCGGATATAATAACCATTCCATTATTTTCATGACATTAGTATCTCATAACAAAGCATTATTCTTAGTATCAACTTAAAAAAACAGGAAAATCCGTGAATATTGATCAA
>JAUWIR010000358.1 GCA_030605265.1 Pseudomonadota bacterium
CTTCACGATCCTACAATAACCGCTCAAAGAAATCTGGATGCTTTTTTTTACAGGGTAGAAAATTTAAAAATCAACGAAAAGCCGGTAAAAACTCATTGGGAAAGCTTAGTAGTATTGCAAATATTAGGCTTTAAAATAAATCCTTATAATCGACTATGTCAAAATATAAGTGAAATCTTGGAATACTGTACCTATTGGGAAGCGAATAAAGCCAAGTTAAACTATCCAATTGATGGAATCGTTATTAAGGTAAACGATTATCACCAACAAAAAGCTTTTGGGCACACTTCCCGATTTCCTTTGTGGTCTATAGCCTATAAATTTCCAGATCAACCGTTTCTTTCAACTCTTTTAGATGTACAGTTTACTATAGGCAGAACAGGGAAAATTACACCGGTTGCCATAATTGAACCAATAGAAATTGATGGAAGTATTATCTCAAGAGTGAATTTGCACAATCTAGACAGAATCAAAGAATTGGACCTTAGGGTAGGGGATAAGCTATTCATAAAAAAAGCAGGAAACATCATTCCTGAAATTATTAAGGTTAAACTTGACGAGCGAAAACCCAATGCCCCAAAAGTTGAGTATACAGATTATGAAATAAGCAGGAAAGCACTATTAAAAGCTGAATTAAAGCATTGGGCCGGCAGAGATTGCATGAATATAAAAGGAATGGGTGGCTCTTTAGTAGGCAAACTGGTAGATAATGACCTTGTCAAGGACCCGGCTGATTTATACGCCCTTGCTGAAAAAGATATTTTGTCTCTTGATGGAATTAGTGATAAATCTGCTGCAAATATTATTCATTCAATTCAGGAAAGTAAAATTAGACCGCTAAATCAGTTAATTAATGCTCTGAGCATTCATCACCTTGGAAAAGAAACTTCAAAAATTTTAAGCCGTCATTTTTCATCAATAAACCAACTGGCAACTACTGATTATAACAAACTTATTGCAATAAAAGGGATTGGTAAAAAAATTGCCCAAAATATCATAGATTTTTTTGACAGTCCTGATAAAATTATTTTAATAGAAAAACTTAAAAAATATGACGTTAAGCTATAAACCTTTTATAAATTTCAGCCTACGACAAAACAAACAAAAGGTACCTGCTGTTGCCCATCATAGGCTTATTCAATCATTCAAATCGAGCCTCCAAGTAATGGTTGAATAAAACCCCGCGTCTTGGCAGCAATTTTGTTATAAAACCTATGTCATAAAAAAAAATAATAATTTACCATAAAGAACGCAGAGAACGCTGAGTTTTTCTTACGTTCCTTCTGCGAACTCTGCGTTCTCCGCGGTTTAAAAGTGTTACCTTGATCCAAATTATGTCAAAGTGAGAATTCCTACCGTCTTGGCATATGTCTTGCTCTCCACCTTTATAAGATTATTTATATGGGTTCAAAATGTAGACCAAGGAAATAGTGGGGGGAGGGGATGATGTTTTACCGGCCAAGATTGAAGGCCACCTTAAAAGGGCTTTGTTGGGTTCTTCTGGGATGTCTTTTTTTCCATATCAATGCACTCCATAATTTTGTCTGGGCTGGGAAAATACCTTTAATAAGTCAAGAGCCCGGGATACTGCAGGAGGTAATCGTCAGGTATCGGCCGGAAGCTAATTTTGCTGATATTATCAATATGTATAAGCAATTTAACCTGAATGAGTTAAGCTATAGCCCTTACAGTGGTACAACTAGGATCAGGGTCCCGGCACAGGTTCAGGCTTCTTTTGTTGCTGATCTTTTAAAACAACATCCTTTGGTAGCTTTTGCAGAACCGAATTATCTTCGCTCTGCCCATTTTATTCCGAATGATCCTATTTATCAATATCAATGGCACCTTAACAGCCTGATCATGCAGCAGGTATGGGACTTAACCCTGGGCGAGGGTGTTCTTGTGGCAGTCGTAGACAGCGGGATTGCTTATAGAGATGGGGACGGCTATATGCCGGCGCCGGATTTGGCCGACTCCTTAATCATTCCCGGGTATGATTTTGTGAATGATGATCCCTCTCCTGATGATGACAACCACCACGGCACCCATATCTCAGGCACCATAGCCCAGAGCACCAACAATCTTTTCGGCGGTGCGGGCATTGCACCCGGATGCCCTCTCATGGCTGTCAAAGTATTGGACGATACAGGGTATGGAAGTACCACTGATATTGTGGACGGTATCTACTATGCGGTTAATAACGGCGCTCAGATTATTAATATGAGCTTGGGAGGTGCTCGTGTTGAGAGAGGCAGAAGAAGAGATGTCTCAACTATTGAGGAAGAAGCGGTCAATTACGCTTTATCGGAGGGTGTAACAGTAATTTGTTCGGCTGGAAATGATGCCTCGGATTTACCGAATTATCCTGCCTCATATGAGGCTACTATTAGTGTTAGCGCATGTAAGTATGATCAGGATTTTGCCTCTGCCTATTCCACTTATGGCCCTACTGTAGATATTTGTGCGCCTGGAGGAGATAGAAGTGAGGATGTAAACGCAGACGGGCATCCTGACGGGATTTACCAACAGACACACGACGGAGTTGACTATACCCTTTTTGATTTCTATTTCTTTGACGGCACCTCCTCAGCAGCAGCATTTGTTTCAGGGGTTGCCGCCTTAATTTTGTCAAGCGCCGCCAAGCCCTTGACTCCTGTAGAAGTGAGAGAAATAATTACAAGCACTGCTATAGATCGGGGAGATCCCGGCTGGGATCAATATTATGGCTGGGGCCTGATAGATCCTTTGGCAGCAGTTCAAACTGCTATAACTTATTCTGTTGAAAGCCGTTGGACCCAAAATATCATACAATCTGTTAATAGCCGGATCCTTGCCTCACAGATTCTTCCCTCTTTGATTAATCCGGCCCTCCTGCCGGCTTTTCCGTTTACCACAAATGCTCTACAGAGGGTTTCCCATCAGACAGCAAATTTTGAGAATTTCAGTCAACCTTTCAGTATTAACAGGGAAGCATTTTCCTTTCAGGGGATAGCGCCTTATCAGTCCCAAGGCCAAGGGAATTATTTGACCAATACTCTTTTCTTAGCAGACTTTACCTCTTTATTATTATGGCAACAACCTCTATGGATTCAACCACAGTTTTGGCAAAATACCTTATGGAATCAGAACCTAAGGAATATTCAATGGAATCAATTTTGGAGTGGAGAAAATTCATTTCAGCTTCGGTTTAATTGACGATATCTGATCCGGTGAGGTTGTGCTGCTGTTGCGCCAAGTCTTGCTCTTCGATCCGCCTCATAATCGGAGTAATTACCCGAAAACCAGACAACCTTGCTGTCGCCCTCAAAGGCAAGAATATGCGTGGCGATTCGGTCGAGAAACCAGCGGTCATGGCTGATGACCACTGCACAGCCGGCAAAATTTTCGAGGGCTTCCTCAAGGGCCCGCAGGGTGTTGACGTCCAGGTCATTAGTCGGCTCATCAAGGAGGAGGACGTTGGCTTCCTCTTTCAGCATTTTCGCCAGATGAACTCTATTTCTCTCGCCGCCGGAAAGAGAGCCGATCTTTTTTTGCTGATCAGAGCCTGATAAATTAAATCTGGCAACATAGGCCCTTGAATTAACTTGCCTGTTTCCCAGTTGGATGATGTCGAGGTTGTCGGAGACTTCTTCCCAGACAGTCTTGTTCGAATCAAGTACATTGCGGTCCTGATCCACGTAAGCTAATTTGACTGTTTCGCCAATCCGGATTGTTCCGCTGTCAGGTTGTTCCCGGCCGGTAATCATCTTAAAAAGGGTTGTTTTCCCCGCACCATTAGGCCCGATGACGCCGATAATTCCACCCGGGGGCAGGGAGAAGGTCATATTGTCCGCCAGAAGCTTTTCACCATACGACTTACTGAGAACATCGGCCTCAATGACCACGTTCCCCAGTCGTGGTCCAGGGGGGATGAAGATTTCAAGGTTGCCGGTCTGCTTCTCAATCCCCTGATTTAAGAGGTCCTCATAGGAGGTGATGCGTGCCTTGCCCTTGGCGCTACGGGCTTTAGGCGTCATCCGAATCCATTCAAGCTCCCGTTGCAATGTTTTTTGCCGCTCAGTCTCAGACTTTTCCTCCTGCTGGAGGCGAACTCGTTTTTGCTCCAGCCAGGATGAATAATTGCCCTGAAAAGGAATGCCTGCACCCCGATCCAGTTCAAGTATCCAGCCGGCCACATTATCAAGAAAATAGCGGTCATGGGTCACAGCAATGACTGTACCTGGATACCGCCGAAGGTGCTCCTCCAACCAGGCGACTGACTCTGCGTCAAGATGGTTGGTCGGTTCGTCCAGGAGCAGAATGTCCGGTTGCTGAAGAAGGACACGGCAAAGGGCTACACGACGTTTTTCCCCGCCGGAGATCACTTTGATCGGTGTATCGCCTGAGGGGCATCGTAAGGCCTCCATGGCCATATCCAGCTTGCTGTCAAAATCCCAGGCATTAAGAGCATCAAGCTTTTCCTGCACTGCACCCTGGCGCTCAATAAGTAAATTCATTTCATTATCCGTCATAGGTTCGGAAAATCTCTCGTTGATCTTTTCATACTCTTTGAGCAGATCAACTGTTTCCCGAGCGCCCTCCTCGACGATCTCCCTGACGGTTTTTGATTCATCAACCTGCGGCTCCTGCTCAACGAATCCGATAGTATGGCCGGGAGCAAGAACAGTTTCGCCGAGAAAGTCATGGTCAACGCCGGCCAGGATTTTAAGCAAAGAGCTTTTCCCTGATCCGTTCAGTCCGAGAACACCAATCTTGGCGCCGTAAAAATACGAGAGATAAATATCCTTGAGGACTGCTTTCTTGCCGTAATACTTACTGACTCCAATCATGGAGTAAATGACCTTGTTGGGTGGATTGCTCATAATTTCTTTTTCGAAACCTCCTGAAAAATAGAATTTTTTATCGGCATCCTTCATAAAGAACGAAAAGTAGTTTACACTTATGATTTTTTAATTTTTTATTTGACATCTTTTACCAAGACAACTCGGGACCTAAGAATAGACATGATAAGCTTTCAAAGCGGCCTTGTCTACTGAAAAGATCATTGGTAGGCAGTTCCCGGTATACTTATGGGATTTTCTTGTTAAACAATTAGTTATTTTATGATCAAATTATTTTTTTATATTGACAGAAATATGTTCAATAGCTGTAATTTATGGGGACAGAGTTTATGGGGATCGAACCACCTGCCAAAGTTACGACTTTTTTGTTCTCTCGCCAAGACGCAAAGAGCGCAAAGACTTCTTACTTGGTCTCTTCAAGTCCATTAACGGTATGGGTAAGGCTATTTCTCTATTTTTCCTATTTGGTTTTCATTCATATTCTTGGC